>JAYTOS010000242.1:0-15988 GCA_043747705.1 Bacteroidota bacterium | reverse complement strand
GAGTATGCGTGTAATGGATGCGAGCGGCAGAGTAGTAGATGCTAAATCGAAGATCGGCTCGAACAGCACGTTGCAGATAGGCCATAACTACAGCAGTGGCACATACTATGCAGAACTGATACAGGGTACCAAACGCAAAGTGGTACAACTGATTAAAGGAAGAGGATAACATTCTGCATGGATAATTCATACAAAGGCCCGCTCTTACTTGAGCGGGCCTTTTTTATCATATACAAAGCCCTGTTTTTTCTACTACGGGGTCACAGATTAATTCATCCGAAAAAATTAAACGCAATTATTTTATAATTACTAATAAATAAATACTACTTTTTAAGTAAATCCGCTACATGAAAATAGCCAGGTACTTCCTTTTAGTAATCCATACCATCATCGCAACAACCTGTTTTTCCCAACAACGCGAAACATTTACCAATCCCTTATTGCCCGCGGGTGCCGACCCGTTTAGTTTTTATAAAGACGGATATTATTACTACACCCATACCACAGGTAAAAACATCACGCTCTGGAAAACAACCAGCATTGCCAAATTACAAACAGCAGAAAAGAAAATTATTTTCACCCCGCCACCAGCCGGGCCATATTCCAAAGAACTGTGGGCACCCGAAATTCATTTTCTTCAGGGTAAATGGTATCTCTATTTCGCAGCAGATAGCGGCAGAAATAGCAGCCACCGTTTATGGGTTTTGGAAAACAGTTCGGCTGATCCCATGCAGGGCGAATGGAATTTAAAAGGAAAACTAACCACACCCGAAGACAAATGGTCTATTGATGGTTCGGTATTTGAAAATAACGGACAACTTTTTTGTATCTGGTCGGGCTGAGAGGGAGATACCAACGGGCAACAGAATATCTATATCGCTAAAATGAAAAACCCGTGGACAATTGAAGGGAAACGGTCTAAACTATCTGCCCCCGAACTGGATTGGGAAATGCACGGCGACCTGAAAAACGCATGGGACCCACCCCATGTGAATGTGAATGAAGGACCAGAAATATTACAGCATGAGGATAAGATTTTTCTCATCTATTCAGCCAGCGGTTGCTGGACAGAGTTTTATGCATTGGGTATGCTAAGCAGTTCTACCAATAGCAACCTGATGGATATCCGCTCATGGAAAAAAACAAGTACCCCGATTTTTAAGCAATCAACTGAAAAAAAAGTGTATGCACCCGGACATAATTCTTTCTTCAAATCACCCGATGGTAAAGAAGACTGGATATTATATCATGCCAACAGCCAGCCCGGCCAGGGATGTGGTGGTTTTCGATCGCCGCGTGCACAAAAATTTACCTGGAACAAAGAAGGTCTGCCTGAATTTGGCATTCCGGTAAGCGAAAAAACATGGTTGACTGTTCCTTCAAAACAATAAACCTAATTTGTAGCTGTATAATTAAATGTCAAGCCATGAAGATCGTTACATTTAGCCTGTCTGTTTTTATTTTTGTAAGTTCAATAGCCCAGGTAACCAAGGCACCCGCCTATCCACTTATTACCCACGATCCCTATTTCAGTATTTGGTCTTTCACCGATGAATTAAATGCCTCACCAACAAAACATTGGACGGGTACGGATCAATCTTTGCAGGGACTGCTAAAGGTAGATGGTCAGCTGTACAGGTTTCTTGGCAGCGAAGAAAAATTATATGAAACAATACTTCCTGCTGCAGACGAAGAATCCTATACCTGTAAATACACAGAAACAGAACCCACGGATGGCTGGATGAAAAATAATTTCAATGACGCACAATGGAAAACAACCGAAGCCCCATTTAGTAATACCAGCAGAAATGCTAAAACGGTATGGACAAGCAAAAATATCTGGGTAAGAAGGACTTTTATCCTGAATGATCTGAACATCAACAGGCTTTTTTTGAAACTACACCATGATGATAATGTAGAAGTATACCTGAACGGTGAGTTAGTATATAGCTGTAACTGCTGGAATAATAAACCACAATATTTTCCACTGAAAGATGCGGCGAAAAATAAACTGGTTAAAGGAGAAAATATACTGGCCATACATTGTGCCAATACAGCAGGCGGTGCATTTTTAGATGCGGGCTTACTAAATGAACCAAAACCTAAAAATGCAGGCACCATACTCAATGCCATTCAAAAAAGTGTAGAGGTAAAAGCCACGCAAACGCAGTATCGGTTTGCATGTGGTACAATCGATCTGTCACTCACTTTTACTTCACCGTTACTGATGAACAACCTGGATTTACTTTCGCGGCCGGTTTCTTATGTGTCATTTGAAGTAAGGTCTACTGATGGAAAGGTACATGAGGCACAATTATATTTTGGTGCCTCAACAAACCTTGCTGTGAACAACCCTTCCCAAAAAATTATTGCTGAGAAGAGCCAGGCCAAAGGGTTCTCGCTGTTAAAAGCAGGAACTAAAGAACAGCCAGTACTGCAAAAAAAAGGAGATGACATTCGTATAGACTGGGGCTATGTATACGTAGTTGTACCCAGTTCCATGAACGCGGTACAAACGATTACGCACACATCTGATTATCTGAATGCATTCTCTCCCGTAGTAACGCCGGTCGTGCCGGAAGGAACACAATTGCAGTTGAATACAGTTTTTGATCTCGGCAAACTTTCAACACAACCCAAAAAGCGGATGCTGATGTTGGGATATGATGACGGGTATGCTGTTCAGTATTTTAAACAGAACCTGAAAGCCTGGTGGAAAAATGATGCCAATGCCACGATAGAAAAGGAATTCGGAAAAGCCGCAAATGAGTATCAAAAAATAATGAAGCAATGCGATTCCGTTAATAACCGTGTGTATACTGATGCACTGGAAGCCGGCGGCGAAGCTTATGCGAAATTGTGCGTATTGGCTTACAGGCAATCCATATCGGCACATAAACTGGTAAGAAGCCCGTCAAGCGAAATATTGTTCTTATCAAAAGAAAATTTCAGTAATGGTTCCATTAATACGGTAGATGTAACCTACCCGTCTGCGCCATTGTTTTTGACCTATAACCCTGATCTGCTCAAAGGAATGCTCAACGGAATTTTTTATTACAGCGAAAGCGGCCAATGGACAAAACCTTTTGCTGCACACGATCTGGGCACGTATCCATTAGCCAACGGACAAACCTATGGCGAGGATATGCCCGTAGAAGAATGTGGTAACATGCTCATTTTAACAGCGGCAATAGGCAAAGCAGAAAAAAATGCGAAGTATGCGGAGAAGCATTGGCAAACCCTCACTACCTGGGCCGAATATTTAAGTAAGGAAGGATTTGATCCGACCAATCAATTGTGTACCGATGATTTTGCAGGCCACCTGGCAAGGAATGCCAACTTATCGGTAAAAGCGATTGTTGCATTAGGTGGCTATGCCATGCTTGCAAACATGCTGGGCAAAAAGAGCATTGCCGAAAAATACAAAGCCATCGCAAAAGATATGGCCACACGCTGGATGCAGATAGCCGATGCCGGCGATCACTATGCACTCACTTTTGATAACAAAAACAGCTGGAGCCAGAAATATAACCTGGTATGGGATAAATTAATCGGATTGCAATTATTCCCGCAATCTGTTTATACAAAAGAAGTGGCCTACTACTTAACCAAACAAAACGAATTTGGTTTACCACTCGATAGCCGGAAAACCTATACCAAATCAGACTGGATCATGTGGACGGCCACACTGGCTTCCGATAAAAAAGATTTTGAAGCCTTTATCTTGCCCCTGCAAAAATTTTCCCGGCAAACCCCCAGCCGTGTACCTCTTAGCGACTGGCATGAAACCACTAATGGTAAACAGGTAGGCTTTCAGGCGAGAAGTGTGGTGGGTGGATATTTTATAAAAGTGTTGGAGGAGAAGTGGAAGTAATTACGACTTTTCGATCCAGTTATTGTAGCATTAATATTAGCGGAACATTTTTTGAATAGCTCTTGCTAAAGGAAAGTAGAAACTTTCGATGGTATTTGCATGCATAGTTTTCATGGGTAATTCATCTTATTTAAGTCCTTCAGGGTTTTTCCTGAATAAGATTCAGGTAAAATGTAAGACAAACATCATTTGCAAAATAGAAATTTGATCAATAAAATAGTTGAGGGTTGCATTTTTAAAATAGCCTTTGTATATTAGAAACACTATTATATAACCAAAACGAAAACTCATGAGCTGCACAGGAAAACCACTCGGGATGGCCATTCAACACGCCGATGCCATTACAAGAAAAGAAGCATACGACAGTATCAAAAAAAAATATCTTGACCCCCTTTTGTCAAGAGGCAGATCCGAAGTGTCTGAAATCTCATGCGATACAACAGAATTTCTAAAATTAATGAATACACTTAAGAACAAGGCAAAACCGAATGGCGGTATCAGAATTTATTTTGCTGCCTATCAGCTTACGGGAAGTGCTTATAATGACGATTTTGTTCCAAAAGATATGGAGGATATGTTAACACTTGTTTTTGCTCCTACCGATACACACGGTACAGATATTAGCGATATAGGAGAATTTTATATCATTGACCAGGTATCGGGAGGGAAAGGCGTTTTGCTAAAAGACAAAACAGTAGCCTCAGGATGGGTTAGAAATTATCAGGATAATAAATTACCCGTGTTAACAAAAAGATTAGGACGGTCTGATACAAAGAGTTTATGGTATAATGTAGATGATTTTTCTGAGTTCATTGCTGAAATCGAATGCCAGATAAATACCGGTATAAAAATTTCTGTCATCAAAATTTCAATGGCGGCATTTAACACGAATGAAACAATGTTGGCTAAACTTCCGGGAAGCACGGACTCCATCTTTGTTGGTAGTCAATTGACACTTTTGTTTTCACCTATTGAACAAATAATATCAGGAGAAGAGGTTTTACTTGAAATGTCTGCGGAAAGAACCCCAAAAACTGTCATTGAAATAGATCCCAGCGATTATGATACGGGCATTCCCATTCCACCTGCAGGAAGTGGCGGTTCCTCATTACCCTGATTTGCGGAATAATACATCAATCTAATCAATGTCATTCATCACCCAAATCTACGTTCTTACCGTTGCCCTCGCATTCCTGTCCAGCCTGATACAATTCAGGCGCGACAGGCCTTTGCACCTGAATGTATTCGCAATTTTATTGGCCATCACTTTTGCAATTGAATTATCGGTACTTATTAATCGAAAAGAAAATGCATGGCTTTACAATGCTTTTATCCTGCCGGAATTCATGACCTATGCCTGGTTCTTTTACCGGATTATCCAATTAAAAAAAACCCGGAAGGCTATTTTCTTATTTTTTATTTTCTTCCCCATCTTCTGGTTCATTACCATTTACCTGAAATACGGATTCAAAACCTTCAACAGTAATATAATTGTTGTAGGCGCATTCTTTACCGTGTTTATGAGTATCAGCTATTATTACCAATTATTAGCTTCTGAAAAACTGGTAAAACTGTCTAAACACACAGAATTCTGGATCGCAACCGGTATGATGATCTTCTACTCCTGCCAATTACCTTTTTTTGGACTGCTGAATTATCTTTACACATATCATAAAGTATTAGCAGGCAAACTTGTATTCGTATTACAAGGTGCCGATGCGGTTATGTATTTATTATTTACCTATGCTTTTCTATGTCAGCTACCAGCGAAGAAGTCCTGATAACCATTATAGCAGCGATTAGCCTGTTCATATTATTCTCCGGAGTGGTTATCAGATTCCTTTTCCTGTATCAAAAGAAAAGATTCCTCCATGAGGAACAGCTGATTGAAATGGAAAAAAAATACCGCGAAGAAACCCTCCGCTCACAATTAGAGGTACAGGAACAAACCCGCTTATATATTGGCAGGGAACTGCATGATAATATTGGAACCCTTTCCTCGTTAATAAAAATCAACCTGAACCTGGCAGATACAACCGACTCGGAAGAAAAGAAAAAGGAATGGATGGCCGAGTCGAAAGAAATGGTGAAAACCCTCATCACAGAAGTAAAGCAACTTTCACTTGACCTGAACACAGACCGCCTGGCCGATGGTAACCTCGTGAGCATACTGCAACAGGATATACGCCGGATAGAGAAATTGAATCTTTTTTTAATCACTTTTTCTGTGGAAGGAGAAGAGTGGCCAATGCCTTCAGATAAAAAGATCATTCTTTACCGGGTATGCCAGGAATTACTGCATAATATTATCAAACACGCCGGCCCCGCAACTGTGACGGTTGATATAAAATATACTAAAGAACAAATTGCATTGCATATTTCTGATGACGGTATTGGGTTTGATATCCTGTCCGTTTCGGCAGACTGGAAAGAGGGTACTGGATCGGGATTGATCAATATGCGTAATCGGATAGAACTGATTGGTGGGAAAATAAGAATAGACAGTAGCGGGGGAAACGGTACAAAGTGTTATATTCAAGTACCATTTGCCCAAAACTAAATATGCCCGTTACACCATACCCTGTAAAGATCATCATCGCTGATGATCATAACCTTTTTAGGAAAGGGTTATGCAATATCATTCATTCAATGGGTGATGAATACAAGGTAACAGGCGAAGCCGCGAACGGCGATGAAGCGATTGCACTCCTGCAAAAAGAAAAAAATCCACCAGATCTTGCCATTCTCGATATAAATATGCCCGGAAAAGATGGCTTTCAGACTATTCAATGGATGAATGACCATTGCCCTGGTATAAAAGTGCTGATTGTTTCCATGATAGAAAGGGAAGAAATTATTTTACGCATGCTGAAAATGGGTGCAAAAGGATACTTGTCAAAAGATGTGGAAACAGCTGATCTTAAAAGAGCGATTGATGCCATTATTGAAAAAGGATTTTATTATACCGATTTTATGACAGGCCGGCTTGTGCATGAACTGCAGCGTACCAGCTCTAAAAGCCATCTCCCCCAATTGAACGAACGCGAAACGGAAATACTGAAACTGGCCTGTTCGGAACTTACATATAAACAGATTGCTGACCAGCTTTTTCTCAGTATCAAAACAGTTGATACTTATCGCGATAACCTATTTAAAAAATTGGGGGCTACATCAAGGGTAGGGTTGGTAATTTATGCTATCCGGAATGGCATTGTTCAATTATAAGGCAGGCCTTTAATAAATAAGGATATGGCACCCTAAAGCCGAAATTCCGGAACAACCCGCTGAAAATCCAAAAACTTTTGTGAAATTAGTATTCCCTTGCACCTACACATTAACCCGAAGCCCAAAAGAACAGGATACGTTATGAAAAAAGTAATTGTCAATTCCTTTTGTATATGCACGGTCTTTCTCTCTGCGGCGCAGAAATCCGCTCCAATATATTCAAGTTTACTTTGGGAAATTTCAGGTAATGGGTTGTCAAACCCATCTTATTTATTTGGCACCATGCATGTAAGTAATAAACTGGTGTTTCATTTAAGCGATTCTTTTTATAATGCCCTGGCCAGCTGCAGTACCGTATCACTCGAAGTAGACCCCAAGCTATGGCAACCCGAAATGTTCCGCCTGCAACAATCGCAGTTGGCTATGTCTAATTATGCAGGACGGGCACCAAATGATTATTTGCGTGAAAAATCATTCCATATAAATAAAAACTATGAAGACAATATAAAACTGGCCCTTAGCGAAGAGCCCATGCAGGCAAACAGTTTATTGTACAGAACCTATGAGGGCCAGTCTGATTTTCAGGAAAATACCTACCTCGATCTTTACATCTATCAAACAGCCAGAAAACTGGGTAAGAAAGCAACAGGTGTTGAGAATTATATCGAATCAGAAAAAATAATGCTGGAAGCCAATGAAGATATGGCTAAAGAAACGCGTAAGCTGCGGATGAATGATGGGGAAAACATGTACGAGACACAAAAAAAAATACAGGATGCCTATCGCAGAGGTAATCTTAGCCTGATGGATTCCCTTATAAAGATTACCACCACATCGGAAGCTTTCAATGAAAAATTTCTGTATAAAAGGAATGAGATACAGGCAAATTCTATAGACTCCATTATCCGCAAAGAAACCTTGTTTGTGGGCGTAGGTGCCGCACACCTTCCGGGTCAACGTGGTGTGATAGAAATCCTGCGGAGAAAAGGATATACCCTCAGACCCGTTCGCATGAGCGACCAGGACGCGGTACAAAGAGAAAAAATAGATAAATTAAAAGTGCCGGTTGTTATGAAACAGGCAAGCACCCCTGATGGTTTTATACAATTGCAATTACCCGGAACATTATTTAAAAGAATGGAGTCTTTTGTGAACGACAGCTGGCAATTCGCCGATATGGAAAACGGCAGTTACTATATGCTCACACGCGTGAAAACACATGCCGGTATACTGGGACAAGATGAAAAAGAAGTATTGAAGAGAATAGACAGTATCTTATACGAAACCATCCCCGGTAAGATCATACAGAAAACAACGATTACCCGGAATGGGTACCAGGGCTTTGATATTACCAATAAAACAAGGCGCGGCGATATGCAGCGGTATAATATCATTATCACTCCATCGGAAGTATTGATTTTTAAAATGAGTGGTAATGATGATTATGTATCGGGTAATGAAGCGGATGCATTTTTTGGCTCAATACAGTTAAAAGAAGCAACTCATCAATGGATAAATTTTACGCCGGCATCGGGTGGTTTCACCATCGCATTACCGCAGGAGCCTGCCGTTGGGTTTGAGAAAGGAGTAGACGACCGGCTCGATACCTGGCAATATGAAGTCAATGATGCCGCTACCGGTGATGCGTATATGATCATCCGGAAAAATATTACCAATTACCGCTTTCTGGAGGAAGATACCTTGGACCTTAGCTTAATAGAAAAAAGTATTAAGGGTACCGACATTGTAAACAAAGAAATTTCACGTAAACATACTATCACCAATGGCTATCCCAGCCTCGACCTCTTATTTGATTTGAAAGAGGGGGGAACGCTGAACGCAAAAGCGGTGATTCGCGGGGCACAATATTATTTACTACTGGCAAAAAGTAAAGAAGAAAAAAACACCAGTAATAATTTCTTTAGCAGTTTTAAATTTACAGGGTTTCAGTATGGTCCTTCTTCACTATACAAAGATTCTGCCTTGCAGTTTACGGTACGAACACCTGTGAAACCTTCGATAGATAAGGACTTACAGGCCTATATTGAAAGAGCAGCATATAATCCGGTGTTTATGCGCCGGGATGAAACCTATATAGCCGATAACCAAAATCGGTATGCCTGTTTCAGGAGCGATTCAACAGGGGAAAGTATACAGGTAACCATGACAACATTACCAGATTATTTTTACCGTAAAGACAAAGAGAAGTTTTGGGAGAATGAAATGCACTGGAAAAAACTGGAAGAAGACCTTATCGTACAAAAAAAAGAATATATAAATAAAGCCGACTCGTTAATGGGGTACACTTATATTTTATCAGACACCAATACCAACCGGAAAATAAAAGGAATGGTTTTGGTAAAAGGCAACACAGTGTATAAACTGTCATCACTTACCGATAGTTTGTCGGCAGAGAGTAGTTTTGTAAAAGATTTTTTCGCATCTTTTACACCTACTATTTCTGGTAACGGATACAGTGTATTAGAAAGCAAAACACCGTTATTCTTTAAACGGTATGCCAGTACAGACTCACTCACTAAAAAAATAGCGGAGGTGGCAGTCAGCCATATTGTTTTTGAAGGAAATGACCTTGATAAGATAAGACAACTTATCGCCACCCTAAAACCATCTGATAAGAATTATCTCGAGCAAAAAGCAAAAATCATACAGGCCATTGGCCGGATAACTGATACGTCAAATAGTAAACAACTTATACTTTACCTGCGGGAAATATATAATCGTAATACAGATACAGGTTCTTTTCAGAATGCAGCCATACTTGCACTGGCAAATAATAAAACAAAAGAATCATATAGTACATTAAAAAACCTGCTTATCACCAACCCCGCTATATTTGAAACCGCTGTGGAATACAATGAACTTTTTTTACGGCTACGCGATAGCCTTGCTTTAGCAAAAGCACTTTTCCCCGGTATCATGCAACTGGCTTCACTGGATGATTATAAAATCCCTGTCACCAACCTGTTGTATGTATTGGCTGATAGCGGCTATATAAAAAGCGATGACTATACCGACCAGTTTGCCACGATCTTTTATGATGCACAGGTACAATTAAGAAAAATACAAAGCCGCAGCGAAAGGGAATCTGCTAATGCGAATAATGAAGAAAGCAACCGAATTTTTGGCGATATCGTTCGCCCGTCTGCGGGTAATATCTTCAACTCAAGGCTTACCAATTATTCGGTTTTGCTGATGCCTTTTTATGATAAAAGCATACCGGTACAAAAATTCTTCGACAAACTTTTACACAGTGCAGATGTACAGGTGAAAATGACAGCAGCCATGCTGATGATCAAAAACAATAAGCCGGTACCAGATTCAGTACTCATGTCTATCGCCTCGAGTGAAAAATACAGGGTAGGTTTATTGGAAAGGCTGGAAAAAATAAAGAAAGATACCTTGTTCCCCGCCAAGTATAAAACGAAAGATGCAATAGCCCGTTCATTACTGCTGAATAACACACAGTTCGAAAAATTCAGCGAGATTGAAATGACTGGCAAACAATATGTAGAAAATAAAGATGCCCGGGGGTATGTTTATTTTTTTAAGTACAAGCTGCAAAAGAAAGGCGACTGGCTAATGGGTATTGCTGGTATCCAACCCAAAGAACCGGGTAAGGTAAACAGTGATAAAACTCTGATAAGTGTAACCAATAAAAAAATAAATACAGACGAGCCCGAGCAGGATCAATTCGAAAGAAAAACACAACAGCTGTTACTTGCCAAAAGAAAAAGCGCAGCCCAGTTTTATAATGACAGGCAATTTAGAAACGAGTCAATAATGGGCTTTTAAAATTGAACCCTCTGCTGTCTTTGTAAACCCATTTCCCTTACCCATAAAAAAAGAACGAAGAAAAGAAGTCACTCTCTTTTTCTTCGTTCTTCTCATATTGAAAACAAAGATAAACAATACTAGTTCAACGCTGGGTCGCTTACTTTACCCGCGGCTTTTTTCGCAGGCTTCTTTTTATCCAAAAGGCTGTTAATATGGGCACTCAGGTTTTTCAGTGTAGGCTCCTGATCAAACTGTTTGCCGTTAATGAAGAATGCAGGCAGTTTGGTAACACCCATTTTAATTCCCTCCTGCAAATCGCCCTGCACATGCCAGCCATACGTGCCACTGATAAGTTCATCTAAAAACTTTTTATTAGTGGTGCCGATTTCTTTTGCATATGATTTCAGACTGATAATACCCAAGTTACGCTGGTGAGAAAAAATCTCATTGTGCATTTCCCAGAACTTTCCTTCCTGTCCGGCGGCAATGGCCGCTTCCGCAGCCTTATGTGCTTTCTGGTGAATTTTTAATAACGGGAAGTGACGGAAAATAAATTTCACTTTACCGGGATAGGCTTCCAGTATAGCGGCAACAACCTCATTGGCTTTGGCGCAATCGGCACTTTCATAATCTCCAAATTCCATTAATTCAACCGGTGCATTCACATCACCTACAATAATCTTCTTTGGTTCAATAATTTCTACGATCTCCTTTTGATTCCTCATAATTCGGGGTATAGTATTTACTGTACTATAAACAGTTTCTATATGTTATAGTTGAGTAACCGATAAAATTTTGTAATAATGGGTGATTCCTTTAGTTATTTAACTTTACTAGGTTACTTTTGATAACCTAAAGATACTAAAAAACCAGCAGCCAACCAAGCCACTACCACGAACACTGAGGATATGGAAACAGATACTATTGATAATCAATCACTTACAATAAGTGAGCAGATTGCTAAAGTTTTTAACGGCAACTGTAAGCAGAAAAATAGCTGCCTGGTAAAAGATATCCTGGCCCGGTTTGGTGATAAATGGTCCATATACACCGTACTCCGCCTTGGTCAATATAGAAAATTGCGGTTCAACGAACTCAAGCTCGGAATCAATGGTATTTCGCAAAGGATGCTTACGGTAACACTGCGCTCACTGGAAGAAGACGGGGTTGTGCTGCGAAAAGTATATCCTGAAATACCACCCCGGGTAGAATATGAATTAACCGATCTGGGCAAAAGCCTGCTGGAGCAACTTTTACATCTCGCCAATTGGGCAGATGATCATTTTGTAGATATCATGAAAGCAAGAAAAACATACGGGAAAAAACACATCCTAAAATAATCCGCAAACTGTTATCTCATTATTATCCCTAAGAACAACTCAAATAAATGCGGTTAAAATAAAACCATCTTCGCCCGCAAATGATGAACCGGGACTGGCGCATAAATAGTAACTTTAAAATCACCTGATAAAAACCAACTGCCCTTGCGTAGCCTGATTGCCTGCTGTTTTTGTTTAGTTTTAGCTACCGCCTGTTATGCCGGCGTTTTTGATGTGGTTAAGAATCTGCCCAAAGCAGAAAGGATGGCAAAAGCACAGGATATTTATAATAACGGGGTGCAGTTAAAAGATTCGGTTTTCGCCATTGCATCCATTGAGCAACTGATCGGGATAACCAAGGAACTGAATGATAAAGAACTGGAATGTTTTGGTACCTCACTGCTTGCCGACCAGTATGCCCGTATCAGGGGCGCGAATGAATACTCAACAGCATTGCACCGGAAGGCGATACAATTGGCGGAAAAAAATGGGTCTACACTTTTATTGGGTATTTGCAACCAACGGATGGGGCGATATTATTATAGTTTTAAAAAATATCCGCTTGCTTTTGAATACCTGTTGCGGGCCGATAACCTGTTTCGCGAGATAGGTTATAAAGAAGTGCCTTCTATAGATGAAATACTTTTTTTTCTAGGAAGTATTTATTACGAAACAGGAATTTATGATAAAGCAGAATCGGTGCTCAAGAATATACAGGAACTTAAAAAAGTCAATAACTATATTCAAAAACAATCGCTGAATACATTAGCGATGATCAGTACCCAGCAAAACGATACGGCGGCAGCATTACAGTATTTTCAAAAAGTACTGGAAATGTCTGTGCGGCAAAATGATTCTACATGGATAGGTATCTGTTACAGTAATATAGGCAACCTGTATTTTTCAATGAAGCAGTATGACAAAGCCTATAGGATACTATTTAAGGCCACGCAATTTAGTGTTGTCCATAAACAATGGGGTGATGCCTGCAACGACCTGTTATTAATGGCAAGAATGGATTTGTTGCAGAACAACCCCGGTGCTGCCCGAAAAAAAATGGATAGTGCCCAATCCTTACAAAACGAATATTACACGATGCAGGGCAGGAGAAACCTCTATCTGGCAAGGGCATTATATTATGAAAAAAATAATGAACCGACAAAAGCATTGGAAGAGCAGCGAAAACTGATGGAGGTGAAAGACAGTATTACCGCAAGCAAAGACCAGCAGGCGTACCGAAAAATATTGCTGCGCATAGAAACGGAAAAATATTTGAGTGAAATAGACAAATTAGAAACAGAAGCAATAGCCTCAAATTTAAAAAGGAATTGGGTAATAGCGTTTCTGGTATTATTAATGGTTACCTCTCTATCTGTGTTCCGGTTAAAAACGAAAAAAGATGCGGAGATACTTTTGCAAAAACAACAGGTACTGCGAGCAGATAAATCAAAGGCAGAAGAAAAACTGAAAGACGCCCGCAAGCTGCTACAGAATTTTACCGAGAACCTGCGACTAAAAAATCAACTGATAGGCCAATTTGCCACAGAACTGGAACACCTGAAAAAAAATATACCGGATAAAGTGATACATGAAGAGCGCCTGAATAATTTTGAAAAGATGGTACAGTCAAGCATACTTTCTGATTCGGGGTGGGAAGATTTCCGGAGTTTATTTGATAAGGTATACAAAGGTTTTTTTGAACGCCTGCAACAAAAATTCCCTGGTCTCTCCCAGCAGGATACCCGCCTTGTGTCGCTCGTCAGACTCAATCTAAGCACACGCGAAATGGCAAATATGATGGGTAGCACGGCAGATGCCATTGGCCTGTTAAAAGAAAACCTGCGTAAAAAAATACACCCAGCCGGTAACGGGATGTTACTGGAAGATCTAATACAAGACATTTAAATATGCAGCAATTTCTCTGACATTGCCTGTTGAAAAAGCTATTACAGTTTTACCCTAATGATTTTGTAATGTACCTTTAACAATCATAAAACACCGGAGATTCATGTACAAACAAAAGCCGGGCATAGACATCATTGGCAAAGTACTGGATGCTTTATACAAACATAATCCCGATGCTTTATTTGTAATGAGCCTGATGCACCAATACGAAGAGCGTGGCAGCCTTAGTAAAAAACAGTTGCAGGGGCTGCACCAGAAAGCAAGCCAAGTAGAAGATATTCCAACGGGCTGGCTGGGAACTCTGGAGGCGATCATTTTAAAAATGCCTACCCGGTATAAATCAACAGAAATAATTGTAGCTACGCCTATTTATCAAAAGGATGAGGAATCCGGCAAATTAATTATGGCAATACTTGCTAAATACCCACAACACAAACGTGTAGTGTTCCTTCAGTCCAAGTATGAAAATAATGAACCCCTTAGTGCAGGTGAAATAGCAGAACTGAAAAAATTTGCAAAACTACCCGGCATTATTACGAAGTAAAAATGGATACACGGAGAGACTTAGAAAGAACGGATAGCTCTTACATAACAGGTATTATCCTTAAAATCATTATCACGCTCACCAGTATAAAAATTTTGAAAGAAAGCGAAATGGGTAGCATATTCTGTAGCACTCCAATAACTAAACCTGACAAACCCACCCACAACATCATTTTGTAAATACAGCAAATTTAATTCAACATCGGTAGGTAAACGCCAGTCGGTAAAACCGGGTTCACTGTATTGTGCACAAAAGCCCATGGCTTCATCCCAATCGGCTTCGCCGGATAAGTCTTTCTTTGTAGCAATTAATCCATGTGTATTTGTTTCATCAAGGAAAAAAATAATCCCACCCTGGTATTCATCGCCTAACTGTAATTGCGGCATAATAATGTTCTGTTAATCGTGAACTGTCAGTTGTGAATAGCGGGCAAGTTACGCAGCGATAACCCGTAACGCATTATTCATCACGCACAAATAAACGACAGATTAGGGGTAACAGAACACAAATTAATAATGGTTCCCTGGAATGTAAGTGGCAATTTGGTAATTGCAATTGATAATGCAGCTGTTTTATCGTCTTGCACAATACTTATTATCTTTAGTACATAAATCACACCAGTTAATAAAATACTCACATGGACCTCGAAATAAAAAATAAGTTATTCATTGTAAGCGGAACTACTTCAGGCTTTGGTAAAGCTATTGCCGAAGCATTACTTACAGAAGGGGCCCTGGTTATTGCAGTTGCTCGCGGCGAAGAAAAATTGAAAGTATTGGCAGCAACCGCACCGGGAAAGGTAGAAACAGTGGCAGGTGATATTTCTGACAGCAGAATTATTGCACAACTGGTAAAAGTTGTTGGTAACAGGCCATTACACGGGATGGTGGTTAATGCTGGCGGACCTCCGGCAAAAACAGTATTGGAAACCACATTGGAAGATTGGGATACAGCCTATAAAAATATTCTCCGCTGGAAAGTAGAGATCACCCAGGCATTTATTCCTAAAATGATGCAGCAGCAATATGGGCGGATCGTATATATAGAAAGTTCATCAGTAAAACAACCTTTGGAAAACCTGGTATTGAGCAGCTCATTGCGCGTGGCGGTTGTAGGGATGGTAAAAACACTGTCGCAGGAAATTGCAAAGAGTGGCGTTACTTTAAATATATTGGGGCCGGGCTCCCATAATACGCCGGCGATCGACCGCATCTATCAAAAGAAAAGCGAACAAACAGGACTTCCTTTTGATGAAGTAAAACAAACAGCCATTCGTCAGATACCTGTTGGTGCATTGGGTGAAGCATCAGATTTTGCAAGCCTGGC
>JAYTOS010000241.1:0-6985 GCA_043747705.1 Bacteroidota bacterium | reverse complement strand
AGTTTGTCATCAGCCCATGGCTGGATGAAAGCCTGCGAAAGAATATGGATGATATGAAACGATACATGGATGTATTCAATAAAAGCGGGAGGCTTTGCCAAAAATCAGGCATGCGCTTTGGTTACCATAACCACAATTTCGAATTCACCCAGTCGCTTGAGGGAAAGAAGATCTATGATATCATTTTAGATAATACAGATCCGGCATTGGTGACCCAGCAATTAGACATGGGCAATTTATACGGAACCGGCGCCGATGCCTATGAGATTGTTAAGAAACATCCCGGCAGGTTCTTATCGATGCATGTAAAAGATGAGATCAAATCTGCCAAAGGCGAGATGGGAGAGGGATATGAAAGTACGATACTTGGCATGGGCGGAGCCAATAGCAAAGCCATTACCGACCTCGGCAAAAAATCAGGTGGCACGCTTCACTTTATTATTGAACAGGAATCTTACCAGGGTAAGTCACCACTAGATTGTGCGAAAGCCGATTTGAAAGTGATGAAGCAATGGGGGTACTAAAGAACCGGTTGTATAATATGAGTTTCAATAAGAGAAAAACGAAGAAAAAGAGTTAGTGATAACCCTCCTTTTCTTCGTTTTTCTCTTATTGAAATAAATACCAGTGCGATAAGAAAGACATAAAAAAAGGTCACTTTATATAGTTGCCTGGATTTCTTATACCAGGAATCGCTAAATTTTTAATCAATGTTGCTGCTATCAGTAAGCACATGCCTTTTTTTGTAAATGCCTGTTTCCACAGAGTAAGTGATAATACCCGCAATACTTTTCGCTCCTATCTTATCCATAATTCTTGTCCGATGGCCCTCTACGGTCCGTTTGCTTAAACTAAGGTTATGTGCAATTTCTTTACTCGTACATTCCCCGCAGATCAATTCCATGATCTCTTTTTCCCTGTCTGTAAAAAAAAGGTCGGCCCTGGCAGGTAACTGGTATTTTTTCGAAACAATTTCTGTGAGCCTTTCTGTTACCTCCCGGCAGAAATAGGGTTTATGATGATAAACTGTTGCAATAGCTTCTGAAATTTCTGAGCTGTCAGCACTCTTTAATATATAGCCAAGGGCTCCGGCTTCCAGCATCCGTAAAATAGGCTCTTCCCTTCCATGTGCTGAAAGTACAATTACACGGCTACCCAATTTTCGGCGGGTCAGTTCCTTCGTTGCGGCGATACCATCCATTATAGGCATACTGATATCGGTGAGTATGATATCGGGCGATAACTCAACCGCCAGCCTGATCAACTCCTGCCCATTAACCGCTTCACCTGCCACTTCAATGTTTTTCAGTTGCGATAGTAATATCCGTAAACCGGATCTGAAAATACTATGATCGTCTGCAATTATGACTTTGATATTTCTTTTTTCCATGTGTATTTTTTAAAAGGGTAAAAAATCTACGTGCAGTGTGTAATCTTTACACCCAGGAAAAGCGGGTATAAAAGGTATTTCTACTTAATAATAAAGAAACAGATTCACGGAGTTACATGATCACCTGATAAGGTGCGGGGAGTTATTTCACGAACAGAAGTGCAAAGTAGACATCATAATTGGCCGGGATAAGCGTTAAAACACGGTATTTTCTACTGTAACAAAAAACACTTTAGAGCAAGTATATTTTTAATAGCCCGTATTTCTACCTGGGTATTTTGTATTCTTCGAGGAGGATGTTCAGGTCAATATCAAGTCCCTGTGCCAAAGTAACCAGTGTAGTGAAGGCGAAATTTACCTTCCCTTTTTCAATCCGCTGTATCTGGCTATACTCCAAACCCGATGACGCAGCCAATTGACGGATACTTAACCCTTTTTCTTTCCTGAGTTTTGTGAGGTGAGTGGCAAATCGCAACAGTATTTTTTCCTTGTTGTTCATTAACTGACAAGGTCAATTCAACAGACATAATTTTTGACGTATGATTATACGTCTTATAGATTTTATTAGTAATTTAGTCCTGCACGTCTATAACCGCGATGCCCCAAAAAATGAATAAAGCCTTTTTACTATCTGTTTCTAAGCAAACCCAACATAAAATCCTTTATGGGTTAATTATGGCTATGCTTAGGGAATCTCGAATGCTGAACAAGAAAATTTGAATGTTGAAGGGAATGGGATTGAGATTGGCTGACCAGTGCACCGTTCCTAACCCTGCCACAAACAGTCATGAAACGTAAAAGCACCCATTACTTCGTTATACAAGATTGTTTTTCAATACGCATATGCGAATCAAGGATTGAAACTAACCCCGGCTTTAAGCTGCGGGGCAACTAAATACAGTCTAACAGGCTTTAGCCATGACTGGTTTGCCATTAATTTCAGACCCAATCAAGGCTGAAGCCCAAAATCATTTGGGATATGCTCGTCTCAGCGTAAAAGCCGGGGTTAATAGATATCCGATAACCATAAGGAAAAAATATTATTACTCTTTAACCCTTGATGCGCGTAAGCTTTATTCAAAAGCGCATTAGCTGTTAATAATTATAAGCTAAATGTGGAGTATTAAACATCTATAAAATGCATATCCATGTTTATTTTATAGAAATTTAAACTTATTATCTTCATTATACTCCAACCTACATGATACAAGCTATTACATCCGCTTACCAAATGTTAAGTAAACATGGTTTTGCTGATATCATGCAAAACAAAACGACAGGTGAAAAATCGTTGCATGCTTCCGCTTTTTTTGATGCGGGAGATGTGATCAGCGGGTTCAATGCGGATAAAATAACGGATACGGCAACCTATCTTACGGTGCAAACCGGGGATGATAAACACATCACCTTACAACCGGAATTCCTGCAGTACATTAATCATAGCTGTTTGCCGAATGTTTTTTTTGATACAACGGGAATGAAATTATTCGCGCTCAAAGAAATTCAACCCGGCGATGAGTTGATGTTCTTTTATCCTTCCACCGAATGGAGTATGTCGCAACCCTTCGATTGTTTTTGCGGCACCAGCCAGTGCTTACACCGGATACAGGGTGCGGCTTATTTATCTGATGAAGAAGCAAAACGTTACCGGCTTACCGATTTTATTCTGGAAAAGCTGCAAAACCGAATGAAGAAATAACCCCATGCCCGCTGCTGATTTTATTCCCAAGATACCTGTTGACCGCCTGAAAGTATGGGTATTGGCTCCCAGCCTGGTTACCCAGGATGCTAATATTGATTACTACTACGACTTTTCGCAAAGTATTGCTGAATACACCAAAACATTCGGCGAGTTAGGAATTGACTGGCAATGGCAGCCCGTAACGATAAATGATTATGCGGAAGTGATTGATACAATCATGGAGGAAAAACTGGCGGGACAATATTTTCCAATCGTATTGAATTTATGCGATGGCGACGAAGTAAATGGCACACCCGGTATTTCTGTTGTTCAGCTACTGGAAGAAAAAGAACTGGTATATACCGGCTCGGATGAATATTTCTACCGTATCACCACCTCAAAAATACCTATGAAGCGGGCTTTTGATAAAGCCAAAGTAGCTACCCCTAAATGGAAAGCGATTGTCACACGCGAACAAAACAATAAAGGGATTTTTGAGAAACTGGGCTCGCCCATCATTGTAAAACCATCTGTATCGGGCGGGAGTATGGGGGTGGGCATAAAAAATGTTGTGCATTCACTTCCGGAACTGGAGCAACAGGTTCAGCAAATGTTTGATGGTTACCGCGGATGGAACCTGGCAACGGATGGTATGATCGCGGAAGAATTTATTACCGGTCCCGAATTCACTACACTGATCGTTGGCTCGGCAAAATATCCTGCCCAATGCAAAGTATATGAACCGGTAGAAAGGGTGTTCCACGATTCTTTGCCCGATACAGAAAAATTTTTATCCTTCGACCGTTTATGGGAGATATATGAAGAAGAAACACCCATGCCCGAAGATGCCAACTTTTACGAATACCAATCGCCAGATCCCGCATTGCATGCAGCCATCAAACAGATCAGCCTCGATGCCTATATCTCAGTAGGTGGTACAGGATATACACGCGTTGATATCCGAATGGACCGGTTGACCAAAAAATTATATGTGCTGGAAGTAAATGCACAATGCGGGTTAAGCGAGGATGAGGATTATACTTCTATCGGTGCTATATTGCGCATGAGCGGGGTGTCGTTTACCGAAATGATTGTTGAGATTATTAACGATGCTTTCAGACGAAAGCCGCCGGTAAGCAAAGAAAAGGCTTCACTTGCCCTCCGGGAAAAATAATAAAATGAAAGTCTGCGTACTACAACCCGATTATTCAACCTCTGCGGTAGATTACCAATATTATGATCCGCCCCGAAACCTGTCATCCCTTTTACCGGGAGCAGAAGTGGAACATGTATTTCTTAATAAATTAACCACCTACAAACAACTCAAAGCCTTACACCATAAAGGCTATGATATATTCGTGAATTTATGTGAAGGCTACCTCGAATGGGAAGTACCGTCTATTGATGTTATTTATACACTTGAACTATTGCAACTGCCTTTCACGGGTCCATCAACATTATTGTACGACCCGCCAAAAGAACGGATGAAATATGTTGCTTTCTGCGAAGGCGTTCTCACACCAGCATACGTATTGATTGAAAAAGAAGAAGACCTGGTAACCGCCTGCACACAGTTACGGTTTCCCTTGTTTATAAAACCGGCGAAAGCAGGGGATAGTTTAGGTATTGATGAACATTCATTGGTACATACCAGAGAAGAACTGGCAGAAAAAGTAAGGTCCATTCAAAACGAATACGGGCAGTTGCTGGCTGAAGAATATATCGCCGGCCGCGAGTTTACCGTATTAATCGCCGCCAATGCAGATGGAAAAACAGCTACCACGTTTAAACCCGTAGAATTCATTTTCCCCGAAGGGTTTGCCTTTAAGACCTATTCGCTTAAAACATCTGAACTCCACCCCGATGCTAATATACCCTGTACGGATCCTGTTATTGAACAACAGCTTCGCGATGCGGCCCAAAGAATTTTTAAAGGATTTAACGGCTCCGGCTACGCCCGTCTCGATTTTCGCCTGAATGAAAAAGGCGAATTGTATTTTCTTGAGATCAACTTCACCTGCTCTGTTTTTTACAGCGATGGATATGAGGGCTCGGCTGATTATATTGTAAAATATGATGGCATTGGTCAGGCGGCCTTCCTCCGCCACATGATTGCCGAAGGGGTGGCCAGGCATCAACGTATACAAAAAAAATATATTATTAAGGGGAACGCGATAGCCGGTTATGGTATTTACGCTACCAAGCATATTAAAGCTAAAGACTTGATTTTTAATGGAGAAGGTCTTTCCCAACGCTTAATTACCCGCCGCCACGTAGAAGAAAACTGGAATAATACCGAAAAAGAAATCTTCCGCCGATATGCTTACCCCGTTAGCAATGAAGTATTTTTGCTCTGGGATAATGACCCATCGGCATGGGCTCCACAAAACCATAGTTGCCAACCCAATACCACCTATGATGGCCTGAATGTGATAGCTATTTGCACCATCGCACCCGGCCAGGAACTAACCCTCGACTATTCATCCTTTCTGGATGAAAGGATGGAGCCTTTTCAATGCCGTTGCGGTGCTACCAATTGCAGGGGCCTGGTTACAGGCATTCCGGGCAATTCGGTTACGGCCAGAGAAATTAAGCTCCGGCCTTAAACATTATTCCGGTTTGATAGTCTTACTTACTTCCCATTAAAGCAAAGAAAGACTCATTAAATGTTCATATATCAAAAGGAAACTGTTAAAACGGGTTCCTGTCAGGATATAAAAAGGAAGAGGGAAAACAAATGTCGAGATTTGAGATTTTACGAAAGTTGATGCAGAAGCACCGGACACAACTGGTGTTTACGTATATATTATTTTCATTGGAGATGCTGGGTGCACTGATGCGGCCCTATTTTTTGGGCGAAGCCGTAAACGACCTGATTAAAGGAAGTTACCGGGGCCTGATCATTTTATCAGGTGTGCATTTGGCATGGCTCATAATCGGTACGATGCGCCATCGCTACGATACCCGAACCTATTCAGCTATTTATACATCATTGGTAACCCGCTTTTTATCGCGACGGATTGATCAATCCGCCGTATCTAAATTAAGTGCACACTCTACTTTGGCCAGGGAATTTGTAGATTTTTTAGAGTTCGACCTGGTGTATGTGATCGAGGCCCTGTACAATCTGCTCGGATCCATTATACTGCTGTATTTTTACGACCGCTCGGTGGTTTTGTTATGCCTGGCAATCCTGTTTCCGGTAGTGGGTATCAGTTATATCTATGGTAAAAGAATGAAACGCCTGAACAGGTTGAAGAACGATGAGCTGGAACAACAGGTAGACATCATTTCATCAGGCGATAAAAAAGCCATCTTTAAACACTTTAATAATCTCCGCCACTGGCAGATACGCATCAGCGACCAGGAAGCATGGAATTTTGGTATCATGGAATTGATGGTAATGGTAGTGATAGGGATATCACTGCTCATCACCAATACCGTTTCGGGTACAACCATTTTGGCGGGTAACCTTATCGGTATCTATACATATATACTCAAATTTGTTTCAGGCCTGGATACCATTCCTTATACGGTGCAGCGATTATCTTCTTTAAATGATATCACCCGGCGGATAGAACTGCAGGCAGAAGATTTCCCGGTAGAAGGAACGGAAAATATACAAAGGGATAAGACGGTCCGGTTATCGAAAATGAGTAAGCCGCTTCTTTGATATTGAATACTGAATAAGGATTTTTGAGTGTTGAATTGTAGGGTACATTCAAATAAATATCGTCCGGGAAAATGCCTGTGTTTTCTGCCAACAACAATGGCTATTTACTGATGTTATAAAGTGAAATATTTCTTTTGCCTGTTTTTTTTACTTGCCGCGGCATTTATGCCGTGGATAAAGAGCATCCTCTCAAATAAATCCCGGTTGCTTTAGCAACGTGTGTTACAAGGGCTTCCATTAT
>JAYTOS010000240.1:0-8809 GCA_043747705.1 Bacteroidota bacterium | reverse complement strand
AAAAGTCGTAATATTTTTTCAAATTGTTGTTTATGTTGCGCCAGTTGTTCTTCAGTAATATATTTTTCATCAAAAGCTACTGTCATATGATCAAAAGTTTCGTTTAAAGAGCCTCTTGCATCTCAGCAAAATTTGATATTATCAATATAATGAAACCGGCCATAACCTTCGGCAATATTTGCAGTAACAAATCTGGATGATCTTTTTATTTGATCAATCAATCTAAAATTTTCTTCGCATGGAATTTTTTTGCAGAGATCGATGATCATTATTCTGAATAACCTCGCCTCTTTCCAGACATCTAACAATTCAAAACCAGAAATAGCCGCTTCCATTTTAAAATTTTGATGCTAATTTACCCCATTTGACTATTTCAATATTATGTATTTATACCTATTTAACCCTCTAACTATCTTCACCCTTTTCAACTTCTTTAACCCTTCTCCCCCTCTCATACTCATACTCCTCTCAATGGCATTTGAAATAATCAAAGGGTTCTTTACAATCATTACATTGATACAATGCTTTACATGCGGTACTCCCAAATTGTGAAACCAGTCTTGTATTATATGAATTGCAAAGCGGACAAGGGATGGCTTCTTCCTGCTGAAATGAATCGGGGGTACAAACGGCTTGCTTGTATTGTGGTGGTGTAATCCCGTATGCTTTTAATTTTTGTTTCCCAATCTCACTCATCCAATCTGTTGTCCATGCAGGTGATAAAACCTGTGTGATGATGATATCTGTAAAGCCTTCCTGCAAAAGGGCCATTCGTATGCTCATTTTCATCACATCCATAGCAGGGCAGCCAGTGTAGGTTGGGGTTACGAAGATCTCTACCCGCCAGCCTGTGGGAACCTGTGTAATTTCCACATTTCTAACAACACCTAAATCAATAACAGAGAGTACAGGCACTTCGGGATCAGAAACTGTTTCCAGAATCTCCCATACCCGTTTATTTATTTCGGATGAAGTATTATTTGCAGTACTATTTTTAATAATTATCTCCATATTAATTCTTCATGTAAAGTCCGGGCAGTTTTATAAATGCCACTCTAAATATTGAATATCGAATTTCGAAATTAATCTACCTTCATCATTCAAAATTCGGCATTCAATATTCATAATTTTCTACCATTCAGCTCCCGGATTAGCCCTTTGTAAAAACTGCATTTCTTCCAAAACAAAACCCAGGTGTTCTGAATGCCGGCCTTCTTTGCCACCAGACTGCATCCATGCAACTGTTGGTAACGGAATGGTTGCTTCCTCAAAAACGGATTTTATTTTTGCATCCCAACTGTTTTTTATACTGGTTAGATCAATGCCATATCCTTCACTGAGAGCTAATAGCTCATAACAAGCAGGCTGGAACATTTCGCCGGTATAACTCCACAGTTCATCAACTGCATGCAGAACGCGTTGCTTACTTTCTTGGGTACCATCACCCAAACGTATTACCCATTCGCTGCTCCAGCGTACATGGTAGGTAACTTCTTTCAATGCTTTTTCTGCGATGGCTGCCAACTGTTTATCCGAACTATTTTGCAATTGCCGATAAAAAAAATACTGGTAAGTACAAAAAAAGAATTGGCGTAAAACAGTTTGCCCCCAATCACCATTGGGAAGTTCAACCAGTAAACAGTTTTTAAAATCAACCACATCACGCAAATAAGCAAGCGAATCTTCTGTGGATGCATTACCCTGCAGTTGGGCCGCATATTGGTAAAAATTCCGGGCCTGTCCAATATAATCCAAAGCAATATTCGATATCGCAATATCCTGTTCCAGTATCGGCCCGTGCCCGCACCATTCGCTGTTGCGGTGGCCAATAATTAATGCATTATCGGCGAGATGAAGGGTATAATCAATTAAATTTTGTTTAGTCATCATAATCATTCCCCGTTTAGTGGCGAGGGGTATTACATGTGTTTCAATTCATCCGGTAAATTATAAAAAGTAGGGTGACGATAGGCTTTATCATTAGCAGGATCATACAATGCAGCCGCATCGCCCGGGTTACTCGCGTGAATGAATTTACTTTCTACCACCCAAATACTTACCCCTTCCATTCTGCGGGTATATACATCCCTTGCATTTTCAATGGCCATCTGTTCATCGGCGGCATGCAGGCTGCCCGCATGTTTATGATCGAGGCCCTGTTTGCTGCGGATAAAGATTTCCCACAGTGGCCATTCTGCTGAAGCGGTTTTGTTTATTTCGTGCTGATCCATTTTTCTTTATTTGACATTATTTATGAAAGCGGATAATCATGCTGCTTTTGTAGCCACTCTATTTTTTCTTTTTTCTGCATATGCTGTTGCTGCTTCTCTTACCCAGGCACCCTCTTCCCATGCTTTTTTTCTGGTTTCCAGTCGTTCTTTATTGCAAGGGCCATTGCCCTGAACTACCTGCCAGAATTCATCCCAGTTAATGGCGCCAAAATCATAATGGCCGGTTACTTCATTCCATTTGAGGTCTTTATCAGGAATAGTGAGGCCCAGTATTTTTACCTGTTCAGCGCAGATATCAATAAATTTCTGGCGCAGTTCATCATTGGTAAAACGTTTGATTTTCCAACGCATACTTTGAATGGTGTTCGGGCTTTCATCATCTTTCGGTCCAAACATCATCACGCTCGGCCACCACCAACGGTTAAGTGCGTCCTGCGCCATACGGTGCTGTGCTTCTGTTCCTTTACTTAATGTTAATAATATTTCAAAACCCTGGCGCTGGTGAAAACTTTCTTCTTTACATACCCGCACCATGGCCCTTGCATAAGGACCAAAACTGCTACGGCATAAAGGTACCTGGTTCATAATGGCGGCACCGTCTACCAGCCAGCCAATGGCACCCATATCGGCCCAGGTAAGTGTTGGATAATTAAAGATGGAAGAATATTTTGCTTTGCCACTGTGCAGCTGGTTATACATTTCATCGCGGCTGATGCCTAATGTTTCTGCGGCGGAATACAAATACAAACCATGGCCAGCTTCATCCTGTACTTTGGCCAATAAGATGGCTTTGCGGCGCAGGTTAGGGGCACGGGTTATCCAGTTTCCTTCTGGTAGCATGCCTACGATTTCGCTGTGTGCATGCTGACTGATTTGCCGGATCAATGTCTGGCGATATTTCTCAGGCATCCAGTCCTTTGGTTCGATCTTGATTTCCTTATTGATCTTGTCCTGAAATACTTCTTCAAAATTTCTTTCCATCTTGCGCGTGTTTGAACCTCAAAAATAGGAAAAGAAAATCAATGCTAACAGGCGTTAGCCTATAAAATCTCTAAAAACTGTTATTATGTTAGCTTCTACAAACTGAATTGCCCCTACATCTGTTAGTGGACAAGCTTCACAAACCCCTCTTTTTCTTCGTTCTTCTCTTATTGAAACCATGGGTAATATTTCAATAAGAGAAGAACGAAGAAAAAGAGGGGAAGAAGAGGATGAGAGGTTTTTGTTTTTATCTTACGGGGATGAAGAAGATATTTTTAATGGCTTTTACCTTTTTAATAAGCGGCTTGCTGGTTGCACAAACGACTGCACCTCCCTTTAGAAAAGAAATTGATGTTTTTAAAAAGAAGGATAGCCTGCAAATGCCTGCTCCTCACAGCATCCTGTTAGTGGGTAGTTCATCTTTTACCAAGTGGACAGATGTACAGGATTATTTTCCCGGCTACCCTATCCTTAACCGGGCCTTCGGCGGTTCTTCTTTGCCGGATGTGATCCGGTATGCGGATGATATTATTTTTTCTTACAGCCCAAAGCAGGTGATCATTTATTGCGGGGAGAATGATATTGCCGCATCGGATACAA
This sequence comes from Bacteroidota bacterium, assembly GCA_043747705.1. GTDB lineage: Bacteria > Bacteroidota > Bacteroidia > Chitinophagales > Chitinophagaceae > Sediminibacterium. Next base: position 4,997 of record JAYTOS010000240.1, on the reverse strand, counting down.
TAACGGCACAAATAGTGCTGCAACGTTTTCAGCAATTATTTTTTACTATCAGGAATAAACTTCCCAAAGTAACGGTAGCATTTATTTCTATTAAACCCAGTCCGAGCCGGTGGAAATTTGAACCGGTGATCGTGGGAGCGAATAAGATGATTAAAAAATTCTTACGTAAACAAACTAAAACAAAGTTTGTGAATGTGCATGATGCGATGCTAAATAAGGATGGGTCTGTTATGACTGATATTTTCCTGGGTGATAATCTGCATATGAATAAGAAAGGGTATGAAATATGGCAGAAAGTTCTTCGGCCTTTTTTAACTAAATAATAAATATTTTGATATAAAAGAGTCAAGGTTCTAAAAATGGCCATGTCAGAATTTTAAATTTGTATACATTTATAAGTACTTTAACCGCATAACTATGATAAAATTTGATCACATAGAAGTTCATGTAAAAAATTCAGAAAACTATGCTGTTTTCTTAAAAAAACTGATGGGTAATGGTAGGTTTAAAAAAATTTCTGATAATAATACATTCATGTTTATTTCTGCAGATGACATACATATTGAAATAAAGCAAAAAGAACATTTTATAAGGCCTTTTGATGTTCAAACTGATATTGGTTTTTGTATGCCATGCCTAAGAATGAAGGGGGCACACCAACATTTACTAACAATCAATGAAATAGAAATAACCAACGAAATACAAAACCCTGATGGGGCCTGCCTTTTTTTTAAAGATTACGAAGGGATAATCTGGCACTTCAAAGATTATGATATACAAGATGTATTTATTAATATTTGAAGACTTCTTTGTAGGGGAGCAAATATCTTAATCCGCTGCTACGGCTTACTTAAAATTATTTGCTATCAAAATCAACAACAACCTTCTCAGTCCTTGGGTGCGATTGACAGGTTAAAATAAAACCCTGTTCTATCTCTTCCTGTTCTAATCCATAATTCACATCCATATCTACTTCGCCTTCTACCAGTTTGGCACGGCAGGTGCAGCAAACTCCACCTTTGCAGGCATAAGGCAAATCGGCACCATTCTTTAATGCGGCATCTAATATGGCATCGCCATCAAATCCCAAATCAAAATCAAAGGCAATGCCATCCAGTTTAACAGTGATCTTACTCTTCACTTCTGTTTTCACAGCCGATTCACGCTTAACGATTGACGATAGCTTCTGTCCCGGTAAAGTAAACAATTCAAAATGTATTTTTTTCTTATCAACGCCCAATTGTTCGAGTTGGTCCTTTACAGAGAAGATCATGTTTTCGGGGCCGCATAAAAAAAACTCGTCGGTAGTCGTAATATCCAGGTTCTTATTGCAGAGTGCTGTACATTTTTCAGCATCAATCCTGCCGAAATTAATGGCTGCATCTGTTTTTTCGCGCGACAGAATATAGATCACGCGAAAGCGTTCCATATACCTGTTCTTTAAACCTTCCAGTGCTTCTTTAAAAATAATGGAATGACGATTGCGGTTGCCATAGACTAATGTAAAGGAGCTTTTGGGCTCAGTTTGTAAAGTGGTTTTGATGATAGATAATAGGGGAGTGATACCACTACCCGAAGCAAAACCCACATATTGTTTTATTTGTTCGGGTTTTAATGCTGTGAAAAATTTCCCCATGGGTGGCATCACATCCAGCGTATCACCGCTTTTTAAAAATTCATTGGCGTAAGTAGAGAAAGCACCTTCTTCTACCTTCTTTACGGCTACTCTGAGCTCATTATCCAACGGGCTGCTGCAAACAGAATAGGATCGACGAACATCTTCGCCATTGATTGTTGTACGGAGAGTAATATATTGACCTTGTATATAATTGAATTTTTCTTGCAGGGCCGGGGGAACAGTAAAAGCGATGGACACACAATCATCGGTTTCTTTTCTCACCTCTGATACCTGTAGCTTCTCAAAATGTATAGACATGTACTATTTTATTTTCAACTCCCTTTTCCGGGGGACTGTGGGGTTAATCCACCCACCAATATCGTAATCATATTTTCTTCCAAAGCCTCGGCACTGATTTTTTGTGTTGACCGGTGCCAGCTTTCAATACCACTGATGGCATGTAGCATAATTAAGACGGCAGTAGGTGCATCAATTTTTTTGATCTCTTTTTCGCGGATCCCGGCTTCAATAATGGCCGCAAAACGTTTGCGGTAAATACGGCGTTGGTTTTGAAAGTTTGACAGGTAGGGGTCTGAAAGGTGTTTCCATTCACGATCGCTTACATATACTTCTTCGTAATGGTTGGTCATTTCATTGATGTGGAAACGCAGCAGTTTCTCTACCTTATGAATCGCACTGATGGGCTCTCCTTCGATCTCATCAATCTTATGCATAAACCGGTTGGCCACCCCAAAGCAAAGCTCATGCAACAATTCTGTTTTTGATTTGATGTGATTGTAAAGGCTGGCTGCTTCTACACCTACCGCTTCGGCCAGGTCGCGCATGCTCGCAGCTTTAAAACCTTTCTCGCGAAAGAGGATAGCAGCTTTGGTTACAATCACATCTTTGCGGGAGATGTTCTTGTCGGTTTTGATTCTTGCCATACTGCTAAGATACAATGCTAACGCATGTTAGCAACAAAAATGAGCTGAAAATATCATATCGTTAGTATTTAACTATAATCGAAGGAAAAGACTGCCCGGTAAAGACAAGGTGCTGAAAGGATTGCGACGCAACAAATGATGCCATACGTACTGCTGCCGGTATCTAAAATAAAATCCCGGTTGCCACCGTCTTTTAGCCTAATACCCTAATTTCGCCACCCTATAACAAAACCTTACTTATGTCTTTAGTTGTTGTTGGATCCATGGCTTTTGATGCTATTGAAACGCCGTTTGGTAAAAGTGATAAAATCATTGGCGGCGCGGGAACCTATATTGCCTGGTGCGCCTCTAATTTTACACCGGTAAAGCAAATCTCAGTAGTTGGTGGCGATTTTCCCCAAGCGGAACTGGATGCCCTTACCAACCGTAAAGTATCGCTGGAAGGCGTTCAGATTAAAAAAGATGAAAAAACTTTTTTCTGGAGCGGCCGCTACCACATGGATATGAATACACGCGATACCTTAGTGACTGAATTGAATGTGCTTGAAAATTTTCAGCCGGTAGTTCCTGAGAGTTACCAGGATTGTGAGTTTTTAATGTTGGGTAATCTTGTGCCTGCTGTGCAGCGAAGTGTGATTGAACAACTGAAAAAGCGTCCCAAGCTGATTGTAATGGACACCATGAATTTCTGGATGGAAATAGCCATGGACGACCTGAAGAAAACCATTTCTATGGTAGATGTACTGATGGTAAACGATAGTGAAGCAAGGCAGTTAAGCGGTGATTATTCTTTGGTAAGGGCCGCAGCTACCATAATGAAGATGGGCCCTAAATACCTGATCATAAAGAAAGGGGAGCATGGTGCATTATTATTTCATGAGAAGAATGTTTTCTTCGCGCCGGCTTTACCACTGGAAGATGTATTTGACCCAACCGGTGCGGGAGATACATTTGCAGGTGGCTTTATCGGGCACATTGCCCGCACAAAAGACGTTTCATTCGAGAATATGAAAACTGCCATTATTGTAGGCAGCGCGATGGCTTCTTTCTGTGTAGAAAAATTTGGAACAGAAAGGTTGCGTGAAATTACCAAACCCGATATTGATGCACGAATGAAAGAGTTTGTGCAGTTGGTGAATTTTGATATTGACCTGGTTTGATCTCATGATTGGCAGGCGTTAAACACTAACAGGGGTTAGTGTTTTTAATAAAAATAATTTTGGTATTACTGAACGTTCATAATACTTTCGCACAGCAATGATAATAATGAAACATACAAAACGCAGTAAGAAACCTCTCTAACGGGAAGTGCTGATCGTTTGTGTATGATTGAATATACTTAGAAGCCTTCCCAAACCGGGGAGGCTTTTTTATGTAACTAAACAACTGTTAAATCAACATAAAAAACAAGCAAATGAAAGTAGCCGTAGTAGGTGCCACAGGATTGGTTGGCACCAAAATGTTGCAGGTATTAGCCGAGCGTAATTTCCCGGTAACGGAATTAATTCCCGTAGCGTCAGAAAGATCTGTAGGCAAGGAAGTGGAATTCAAGGGAAAAAAATATAAGGTGGTTAGTATGGATGAGGGCATTGCCGCCAAACCTGCCGTGGCTATTTTCTCAGCTGGTGGCAGCACTTCATTGGAATGGGCACCCAAATTTGCAGAAGCCGGTATACGGGTAATTGATAATTCTTCTGCCTGGCGCATGGATCCAACCAAAAAATTAGTTGTACCCGAAGTAAATGCCGATGTATTAACCAAAGACGATTTCATTATCGCAAACCCAAATTGCTCTACCATACAAATGGTGGTGGCATTGCAGCCGCTGCATGTAAAATATAAGATCAAACGTATTGTAGTAAGTACTTACCAAAGTGTTACCGGTACAGGTAAAAAAGCTGTTGACCAGTTATTTAATGAAAGAAAGGGGATAGAAGGTGAGATGGCATACAAATATCCGATTGACCTGAACGTGATCCCGCAGATAGATGTGTTTCTTGAGAACGGCTATACCAAAGAAGAAATGAAAATGGTAAAAGAAACCAATAAGATCATGCAGGACGATTCCATTAAGGTAACTGCTACCACCGTGCGTATACCTGTTGTCGGGGGCCATAGCGAAAGTGTGAATGTTGAATTTGTAAAAGATTTTGACCTGACAGAATTAAAACAATTATTAAGCGAAGCCCCGGGCATTATTGTGCAGGATGATCCGTCGCAACACCTCTATCCAATGCCTTTATGGGCACACGAAAAAGATGCTGTATTTGTTGGCCGCCTGCGCAGGGATGAAACGCAACCCAATACGCTAAATATGTGGATTGTAAGCGATAACCTCCGGAAAGGTGCAGCTACCAATGCGGTTCAGATAGCGGAGTATATGCTGGGGAAGGGGCTTTTGTGAGTGGTGAATAGTGAATAGTGAATAGTGAATA
>JAYTOS010000239.1:0-2447 GCA_043747705.1 Bacteroidota bacterium | reverse complement strand
GCATTATGCGTTTAAAGATGAAACAATTTATTTCCGCTCACGATGTAACCGATATCAATGCCCTGGTGGGAAAAGCATTGGCATATAAGGCCAATCCGTTTGCCGACCGTAACCTGGGTGCTGATAAACGTATTGGCCTGTTGTTTCTTAACCCAAGCCTCCGTACACGGTTAAGTACCCAGATCGCTGCTAAAAACTTAGGTATGGAAGCAATCGTTTTTAACGTTGATAAAGAAGGCTGGGCACTTGAATTCGAAGAGGGTGCTATTATGAGCGGTAACACCGTAGAACATGTAAAAGATGCCGGTCCGGTTTTAGGTCAGTATTTCGATATACTCTGTATCAGAACATTCCCATCATTAAAAAACAGGGAGGATGATTACAGCGAAATGTACATCAACCAATTTATTAAATATGCAGGCGTACCCGTTGTTAGTTTAGAAAGTGCCACCCTGCATCCTTTACAGTCTCTGACAGATATTGTTACCATAAAAGAAGCCTTATTGCAAAATCCGCAACCTGCAACCCGAAAACCAAAAATTGTTTTAACCTGGGCCCCGCACATCAAACCACTTCCGCAATGTGTGGCCAACAGCTTTGCGCAGTGGATGAATGCATGGGGAGAAGCGGATTTTGTGATCACACACCCCCCGGAATATGAACTGTCCGAAGAATTTACAAAAGGTGCTACCATCACACACGATCAGGATGCAGCCCTGAAGGATGCAGATTTTATCTATGTAAAAAACTGGAGTACCTATACAGATTATGGTAAAGTATATGAGAACGATCCCGCGTGGATGTTAACAGAAGAAAAATTACAAAATACCCGAAATGCAAAAGTAATGCATTGTTTACCCGTAAGAAGAAATGTGGAACTGAGTGATGAAGTATTGGACAGCGAACATAGCCTGGTATCGCAACAGGCAGGCAACAGGGTGTGGGCTGCACAGGCAGTGTTGAGTGAAATATTGAAAACCAAATCCTGATAGTGGAAAAATTATATGTTATAAAGATTGGCGGCAATATTATTGATGATGAAATAAAACTTTCTTCATTCCTGAAAGTATTTGCTGCTGTTGAAGGGAAAAAAATACTTATTCATGGGGGCGGTAAACTGGCTACAAAAATGGCCGGTCAACTAGGTATCGCGCAACAGATAATTGACGGAAGAAGGATTACCGATGCAGAAACCTTGAAGATAGTAACGATGGTTTACGCCGGGTATATCAATAAAAACATCGTAGCACAGTTACAGGCAAATCATTGCAACGCTATCGGTCTGAGTGGTGCAGATGGTAATATGATTAAAGCACACAAAAGAAAGCACGACACGATTGATTATGGATTTGTGGGTGATATAGATACAGTAAACGTTGACTTGCTACAAAATTTACTCGATAATAATATGTCTGTAGTAGCTTCCCCGATTACCTATGAAGCAAGCGGGAGTTTATTAAACACCAATGCCGATACCATCGCACAGGAAATAGCCAGGGCAATGAGTAGTTTATATGAAGTAACACTCATTTACTCCTTTGAGAAGAACGGGGTACTGCTTGATGTAAATGATGACGACTCCGTTATTCCCCATATCAACAATTCATATTATGCCGAATTAAAAAAGAAGCAATTAATATTTGCGGGGATGATTCCCAAGCTCGATAATGCTTTTGCTGCAGTAGCAAATGGTTTACATAAAGTAATTATTGGTAAAGCTGAAGAACTGAAAGAACTGATTTCTGGAAAGGGGGGTACAACTATCAAACATGAATAAGGAGTTACAACATAGCGTAACAAAGGCTTCCATTGATCTGCTAAAAAAACTGATCTCCACACCATCTTTTAGTAAAGAGGAAGGTGATACAGCTACTATTATTGAACAGTTCCTACAGGCAAATAATGTAATAGTTAACCGTTACCTGAATAATATTTGGGCAAAGAATAAATATTTTGATGAATCAAAACCCAATCTCTTACTCAACTCCCACCATGATACAGTTAAGCCGAACATTGCCTATACGCTCGATCCTTTCTCACCTATTGAAAAAGAAGGAAAATTATTCGGATTAGGCAGTAACGATGCGGGTGGATCATTGGTAGCATTGATAGCGGTATTTTTATATTTCTATGAAGCTGCTGATTTACAATTCAACCTTGTTTTGGCGGCTACTGCCGAAGAAGAAATTTCCGGAAAGAATGGTATTGAAATATTACTGGCCCAATTACCAAAGTTCGAATGTGGTATTGTAGGTGAGCCCACACAAATGCAGATGGCTATCGCCGAAAGGGGTTTATTGGTATTGGATATAACAACCACCGGCAAAGCGGGTCATGCCGCCCGGGAAGAAGGTGAAAATGCCTTATACAAAGCACTGCCCGATATTGAATGGTTCAGGAATTATCGGTTTGAAAAAATTTCTCCCTTACTGGGTGCAGTAAAAATG
>JAYTOS010000238.1:0-7625 GCA_043747705.1 Bacteroidota bacterium | reverse complement strand
CTCCTGGTAAACCTTACCCCGGTAGCAGCTTCGCGTTTAATAGCTTTTACAGGCCTTCCACCTTTGTTTTTTTTATCACTCACACTATTCTTGTTTTGTCTTCAATAATCTTTTGCGACCAACGGGAGTCAAAAGCAAGCAAGCGTTTTTGTGCAACAAAAACACCGCTTGCTATTTCTAATGATCAGGGCCTCAACCCATGTCGGTGTTCCAATCTTTGCTGCTTCCCGAAACTAACCGACCATTCGTTCAGGTCCTTGTAGCCTTTATACAAACCGCTCTCATCACTTATTTTCCTTGACCTTTCCAAAGCCTGCTCAACACATTTTTTTCCTGCTGAATCATTGTCTAAATACAAATGCACCCGCTCATGTTTTTCCATGAGCAGCAAACTGCGGTTGAAAAAAGAAAGGGAATTAAGGACGAGAATATTTGTTTTCGGAAGCTCCTGGTTATGGTGGATGGCCTGGTAAGTCAGGAAATCAAAGAAGCCCTCAAAGCAGGTAATATTGTTCGCTTTATTATCGAAATAAGTCACATACTTTGGCGAACTGCTTCCCTTGAAATATTCGCTCCGTAGTTCATAGCCGCCAGAGTTGTTTTTAAACCCGATAGCGGTGTATCTTTTATCGCCTGTTTGGTATAACACTTCTTTGCAGAATTCATTGGCGATTAACCGGGGTATATTTCGTTGTTTCAAGTACCGGTTTAATACCATGTCGGTAATGGGCGAACGGACAGATAAAATCCTGATGGTGTTTTCCTGGGGTTCCGGCAAAAGCTCTCTTGTTTTTTGCTGGTGAAAAGAAGAAAGTTTCTGCGCGGGGTTTTCATTGATTTTCTGCAGCGCAAGGGTCAGGTTGCAATGAAAATAGGTGCATGCAAAATCTACCAGGTTTCCGCCCATCCCGGCACCGTGATCATACCATACATTTTTTGTACGGTTCACTTTAAAGGATGCTGTTTTTTCTTCACGAAATGGGGACAGGTAGAAATAATTGTCACCCTTAATTTTGCTAGGGGAAAAACCTAACGAAGAAAGATAATCCACCATGTCCATTTGGTTGGCTTGCTCGCAGTTCATACCGGTTGTTTTTAGGAGTGTAAAAGATGGCGGTTCAGATTCTTTGGCGAGGAACTGTTCTGGTGAATGATCGCTTCAATATCCTGCCTGGCAAAATACCGGCGGGATCGGATTTTGAAACTGGCGATCTTGTTCTGCTTCAACCATTCGTACAAGGTGGGTTTGGAAACCTGGAAAATGGTGCATACTTCGGCAGCTTTGAGAAGCGCTTTTTCTGGTAACAGCGTTAAGGGGGTCTGCGTACTTAATGTAGTAAGTTTGGCTTCCACTACCTTTTCCACCACCTTTGTCATTTTATCCCAAAACTCCTCCTGGGAGTATGGGAACATCATCGGAAACTCGTTCATAATAATATGTTTCCGGAAAGTTGGTAGAAAAACGAGGCAATACCTCGTTAAGTATACTTAAGATGTTTCAGAAAGGCAATTTTTTGCCGTTGTGAAGGGATTGTTCCATCTCCTGGAGTAATGTTAGGGCTGGCTTGCAACTAAGTAGTTCAAAATAATTTCTTGCTTCGTCAAAATAATCCTGCATCATTGTTTTCATCTTCATTTCCTGTTCCTGGTAGGGTTTGGACAACAGGTTTTTAAGCGGCGCATCCAGGGTGTCATTACTGATTCCATATTGCCTGCAAAGCAGTTCCCTTTGAATGTTCCCGTCCGACAATTTGGAGCAGCCGGAAAGCTTCTGGAAAACATATTGAATAAGTAATAACGTGAACGTTTTATACTGCCCTAATTTGGCTTTTGACATAGCCCCTTTGGCCTCACCATTTACATGCTGAACAGTATTATTCAGGTGAGGTAAAAAGTGCAGCTCATAACGCGGTTTGTAGAGGACGTTTTTAAAGATCCTGAAAAGCACGGTACTGATCACACAAAAGCCAAGAAGCTTTTGCCAAAAAGAGAATGGTACCGGTATCACATTAATGATCAGAAAAAGTAAAATAACTATACAACCAAAATGAACCGGCACCAGGAAATTCCAGTAATCTCCTTCCAGCCTTTTTGCAGTGGATTGTGTGGTCCAGTGTTCGCCGTACTTTTCCTTCCATCGGTCGTGGTGCGGTTTGAATAAAGCTTCTACTTTATTTAGATCTGTAAAGCCTGAAAATGTTATGAAGGAAAGGATACTTGGGTTTTTCATAGCCTGCCAAAGATAAAACAAGAAGGGCTGCAAAAAATGATAGAATGATATTCTTGACAACATTGCTTGGGGATTCTTGATCAATTCAGAGAGGAAGAAAATCCCCGATTGAAGCAATTAATCGCAAACCCAAGCCTTGATCAGTGAAAACAATAAAGGCCTCCAACCGATTGAAAGCCTTTCCCGTAAAAAGTCCTTGCAATAAAGTGGTGGGTCCGTCTGGGCAAGATTCAAGGATCCCTGAAACCTTCCGAAGAGATTTATTTGCCGGAAACCGATATTTTTTTGATTCGCTTTTTTTGTTATTAAAAAAACACCATTCACTCCTCTTGATCCATAGCCGGCAGTGGCTTCAGGATCGGTCATTTTTTTATGCTTTTGATGTCTGTAGTAAACCATGGCAAAATGGAGTGAAAACCCCTGTGAGATTTTAGAGATATGCCTGGAGCGTATATCTTATCGCCTCCAGAAATTCAAGCCGTCTTTTGGTAAACGCGTTGATATAAACGGCGAAACCTTTGTAATCAAGTTTCTGTTTTTCTGTAGGAGGTATAAGTTTCGCGGGTGCTGGTGAACTGAGTTCTACTTTGGTTGCAAAAATGGTCAGGTTCATCCTGGGAATAGCAATTCCTAAAATCATTCCGGGCAAATTTGTGAACGACATGGGCCCTCCATTTACCATCAGTTGGTCTGTGTAAAAAGCAACCACAAAAACTGAGTCGAGGATAATGGCCGTGGCTTTATGGCATTCGAAACCGGCAATTACCCTTGTATCATTTGTCATTTCCCATTGAATCGCACGGATTGAATCACTCAATAAAATAGTTTCATCGTATACAGCCTGCTTTTTTACAAAGCGGCCGTTTTGTAGATCGGTATATACTATATCGTCGTCATTCTGATCGTCTTTGTAATAAGGGTTTTTCTCAGCTATGTCTTCTCCTTTCTCAAACAATGTTTTATCGTGTGAAAAATAAAGAAAATGCTGGGTTGTGTGATATTTAGGAATTTTGTCCAATGCTCCTTTATATCTCCAGTTGTTGGCCCATTCTTTTAACAGGTCGATCTTTTTTTCAAATATAATTTTGCCTTCGCTGATAAATGTGGTTTGTGCATGAAGCGTCAGCGAAGCGGCACAACACAATAAAGCAATGATCGATTTCATATTAATTTGCCGGGTTTCTGTTTTTATTAAATCTCCACTGCAGTGAAAACAACGCAAAACGTGGAACAGTAGCATACCTATTTTCCGTTATGCTGGTAGAGGAAATGGTTCGGGTAAATCCCAGGTTTTGTTTTAGAATATCGTTCACTTTAAAAATACCGTACAGGTTGGCTTTTTTGGATAAAAGCTTTTCGATGCTTACGGTCCATATCAGGGAATTGGTGTTTATATCTGCCGGTGATAATTTTTGCCGGATACTATAAAAATTATTCGAGTAAAAGCGCCAGCCGTTTTTAGGGATATAAGTCAGATACAAACCGATATCGTGGATGGAATAATTTGTAGGAAGACCCGTGCTTACCGAAGAAACCGAATGGTTCAACTGGTACGAATAAGTGAACTGTAAATTGAAAGGAAATTTTGGCGAAAAACGCCTTGTGATATACAACATCGGAGAAAAGGAGGATACATCCGTACTATTCCTGGCAGCATTAATAAAATTGGTATAGTGTCTTTGTGTGAAATCCGGTTGTATAGTTACATCCAGGTTATCGCCAAAAAATTTCACGGTTCTGTAAAAGGAAACCCAGGTATTGAAAGAATAATCTCCATCAACATTCACCGTTTGAAATACGCGCCTGCCCTGGTTGTCAATATTGCTGATACTGCTGAAATTATTTTGCAGCACAGTAACACTGGCGTTAAACCGGATCAGCCTTCCTGTTACTTCTTTTATGTTGGAAAGATCAAAAGCAAGTGTATGTGAAAAGGACGGTTTTAAATCAGGGTTACCTATCTGTATATTCAATGGATCATCATTGTTGCGTATGGGCTGTAGCTGCGTGAGCGTTGGTTGCTGGGTTCTACCATAATAATTAAAATTCATGGTACCCGTTTTGGAATATTTCCAGCTGAGGCCTGCTGTAGGAAAAAAGTTGATGAATGTGCGCGTTCTCAGTGAATCAGTATATACATCAATTTGTTTTAACCGGATGCTCTGCACCGAAAGGCCTGCCCTACCGCTTAATTTTTTGCTGGCAAAATTAAGACTGCTTCCAACCTGGTGGTAAATATTATTGAATTTGTAATGATTACTGTACAGCATGTTCAGGGAATCATATTTACCATTCCTGTTTTCATAGGTACGGATATCCTGATCAGTATTGGTAGTGGTAAAGGTATAGTTGAGATTCAACGACAAATTTTTGGAAAAGGGATTTACATAGCTCGCCACGAACTCCTCTTTATGCATACTACTTATAGTCATTTTTTTCTGATCAAGAACCTGCTGCGATGATGGTGTGCCCGCTGCATAATAGGTTGTTGTATTTGAAAGGATATTTTCACCGTTGGTATGATTGCTTGCAAAGCTGGCCCCCAGCGTGAAAAATTTTGTTCCTGCTTTATTAAATACCCTTTTTAAGAAAAGATCAGCATTTTCAGTATTGTTATTCGACGTTGAATTGTTATTCTGTTTACTCGCATTAATCACAGTCGTATTATCACCGGCTAAAAAATTACCATTGCTTGTTATATTGCTGGTTGTTTGTCCTCTCAACGCTTTTGCATTTACCGTAAGCGTAGTCGCCGAATCAAGTTTGAACAAGTTCTTACTATTGAGAACTTCTTGCCAGGAGCTGCTTTTATTGTTCCTGTATTGATTGCTATAATATACTGTATCAGGTAAAATATATTTGATCTCCGTAGAGCTGCTACCGATGATATCGAGGTGATTATACGTGATATTGTTGGCTGTTGTGTTACCTGCCGATCCAAATTTTTTATTATACATACCCGAGGCCTGTATGCTTTCCGGAATGCCGTCTCTCCTTACATCGAATGTTCCAAAATCTCCCACATCTACATCGCGGCCGGTTCTGTCGACTACAAATAAAGCGCCCATTTTCACTGTGCTTGTAAAGCGGGATATGGTTGCTTTGGCCTGGTAAAAATTATTAAAATCAGTACCGCCCAGCAACTCGCCGAAATAACCCTTCTTTGCGTCATCTTTCAGGATGAGGTTAATGGTTTTTTGTTTTACCCCATCATCAATTCCTGTAATAACAGACTTGTCAGATTTCTTATCGTACAACTGTACTTTGGCGATATCGCTTTTGTTCAGGTTCTGCGTAGCCATAGTGGGATCGTTCCCAAAAAACTCTTCTCCGTCAACCAAAACATTTTGTACACTTTGCCCATAAGCTTTGATCTCGCCCTTTGCATTAACAGATAAGCCAGGCAACACTTTCAACAATTCCTCGACTGTTGCGCCTGGTCTTACATGAAAGCTGTCGGCCAGGAATTCTGTCGTATCGCCTTTAATGCGGATCGGGGAAACGATGTTCTTAACGATCACTTCTTCGAGTAAATGCACTTTGGTTATAAGGAACACCGGGATATTTCCAGTGGTTTTGCCGCCGATCTGCACAGAGTCTATCCAGTCAACATACCCCGGGTAAGTAACTACCATCAGGTAATTGCCCGGAAGTGTATGTTTAAACTCAAAATTACCATTCTCGCCTGCGCGTGTAAAAGCAACAAGCCTTGAATTATCTTGATTTTTCAGGTAGATAACTGCATTTTTCAAGCTAATTTTTTCGGAAGAATCTTTTACACTTCCGCTTAATGGAATCTTTTGCGCATAATTTTTTGAGCAAACGCAAACAACTATCGACAGTATAGCAAGAAGTTTTATCATATTACAGGGTCGTCTGCTAAAAATGAAAAAGTGGTACAAGACCGGGTTTCGGCAATCAGGCAACTGGTTGTTTTTTACTCTATTGAAAAATGCGCGTTAATTAAAAATAATCTTTGCTGACTCCTGGCAAACATCTGGCTAACCCTGTCTTCCTGCATATTGTGAAGATCTGTTACATCTGAATAACCAAAATTTTTCTGAACCGAAACAAAGGGATATAAAAGCATTTTATTCGAGATTAATTCAGAAAGACCTGATGGGGGGAATAACAATATACGAAAAGAAATATATATCTCATCGGGCTAACGGAGCAATAGCTTAGTTGGATGGTACGCGATTCGGGGTAATTGATCTTGCCCTTATCGGCCATGTATGATTTAATCTATTGAAACCTGTTTATTGTGAAAGTAAAAATAACAAAGGCGTCCAACTGAATGAAAGCCTTTTTAGTAAAAACGTTGGCTCACATGAGCATGATTCAGGGGCCTCCGATGATTAGCTTTTCGAAATATTAATCTTTTAGTAAAAATTATATTATTGTCCCAAATTGTGTCCCCGGTAAAAATATAAATGCCCGTAAATTATTCATTTACAGGCACTTACGTTTGTTAAAAGTGGTGTGGGCCGGGATCGAACCGGCGACACAAGGATTTTCAGTCCTTTGCTCTACCGACTGAGCTACCGCACCTTCGCTAAAGCTTCGGTGCGCAAAGCGCACTTTACTTATCAATGCCTTTCGGGCATCGCCCGCTGAAGCCTTGGCGTAAGCGGGCTGCAAATATAGGGTTGCCTGCTTAAATTCAGAAATTATCCACAAAAAATAAATTCACTCAGCCTCCTTCTCCATAAAATGGAGAGGGTCGGGGGTGAGGTTAAAACTCACAATTATTCGGCGTTCTTGCAAAGGCAATAACATCTCTTATATTCGTCATCCCTGTTATAAACAAGACCATCCTTTCAAAACCCAACCCAAATCCGGCATGTGGTACGGTTCCAAAGCGGCGGGTATCTAAATACCAGTTGAGGTCTTCGGCAGGTATCTGCATTTCTTTCATTCTTTGTTCCAGTTTATCCAACCGTTCTTCCCTTTGTGAGCCGCCTACGATCTCGCCAATACCGGGCGCCAATATGTCCATCGCAGCAACGGTTTTGCCATCATCGTTCTGGCGCATATAAAAGGCTTTGATCTCTTTGGGGTAATTGGTTAAGATCACCGGTTTTTTAAAATGCTTCTCTACCAAATAGCGTTCATGTTCGCTCTGCAGGTCAACACCCCATTCTTCTATCAGGTATTGGAATTTTTTCTTTTTGTTGTGATTACTCTCTTTTAAAATGTCAATCGCTTCTGTATAGGTCAGTCTTTGAAAATCATTGTTCAACACAAATTCCAGTTTCTCCACCAGGCCCAGTTCACTGCGTTTATCCTGTGGTAATTGTTTTTCTTCTTCGGCCAGGCGTTGGGCTAAAAATTCCAGGTCTTCGCGGTTATTGTCCATCACATACCTGATCAGGTATTTGATGAATTCTTCCGC
>JAYTOS010000237.1:0-2408 GCA_043747705.1 Bacteroidota bacterium | reverse complement strand
TTAAGAGCATTAAATTATCAAAACCGCTTGCCGGAAAGGAAAAGATTGTGCGAAAACCTTCTGTATTCTTAACGGTACAATAACCTTTTCCGGCAGATTTCATTAAAAAATCAACCGTACGATAACACAATGATATTAATTAATTTAAACGTAAAAAAACTTACAAAAGTGTAGAAATCAAATCATTCAGACATTTTTAGAAAAGAATCAATTGTTGGGTGTTGTCAGTTTTACTGCCACCTGCAACAACAATTACGTGGTAAATATAAATACCTTTTGCCAGTTTTGCGCCTGTTTGGTTATCCCCGTTCCAGTTTACCTCGCAATTTCGTGTTCCACCCGTATTCAAAATACGCTTTATCTGTTTTACAAATGCCCCGGATGCGCTGTATATATTAATGGTGATATCCAGGTCGGTATTGGGTTGGTTATGTTCAAAAGCAAAAGTAGTTGTGACTGAAAACGGATTGGGGTAATTTCTTACATTGGAAATTTGTAATTTTTCCTGCTTTACCACTATACAATCAAGTGTAGCCTCGCCTGAATTATTGGCCACATCCCAGGCTTTTATTTTAATGGAATGTTTGCCTTCCGATAAGGTGGGTAACTGAAACAACACCTGCCCTTCCTGGTAACTATCCTGCAAAGCCGTATAAAAATCATTTAATACCAATACGTTTCTTTCATTACCGTCAATAATGGCAGTGATATCATGCCCGATACCATTACCCGAAGTGCTGATACCTGAAGAATCATACAGTTTCACTAATAATAGCGGGTTTTCATTGGTTAAACCGCCATTTTGGAATTTATCATCATTCAGATAGGGTTTGATAACCGGACCGGTGTTGTCAGAAATACCCCTGCCCAGTCCACCTACATACAAAGAAGTATTTACACCGTTCGCATCTCTTTTCCCATCATCTGCATACAGGCTGATACGGCCTTTGCCTGACTGGAAATTAATATCCTTTGGTACAATAAAAGAAAAACTAAACTTCCCATTGGTAACCGTTGCATTGCCCTTATACAATACACTGGCTTGTTGGCTGAAGCTGGTTACAGGGCTGGAAGCATCATTACCCAACGTTTTAACCTGTTGCGATTTATCAAATACGGTTGGGTGTATTGTTCCATTAAAGTCAGTAACTGCATTGCCTAAAGCGTCTGTAACCATCCCGGTAAACGTATATTTTTCCAATGCCCGCAAGGTATCGGCCCCGCCGATGGCTTTATTATTGATGGTAGTTAACTGCAACCTGAGGCCGGGAAAAGCGAGCCGCAGGGCCGGGTCGCCCAGCAGGGTAAACTTCCGGTTATTCAACACATCCCCAAAATTTTGGGCGGTAACGTTCTTGGTACGTTTGACCGATTCACCAAGTGTAAGGTATTTACCGTTTGCTTCTGGCTTTAAAGCAATGCGGAGATAATTATCGTTAATGACCCTGTTACTGAATGCAAAAACCAATCTGGTAGTGGTTAGCAGGGCAATGGCCCCATTGGCATTACCGGTTAAAATACCCGCCCCCAATGAGTTTTTGATAGGGTCATCATGCGGTGAAAAATCGCAGCTTGCCGTGATAAAAAGGGGCAGTTTATTGGGATTATTAAAGCGGTTCAGTTCCTCCTGGCTTACTACGGCCTCTTCCGCCAACCGCTGGTAGCTTCCGTGTCCGCTATAATTAAATATGAGGGTACCATTGAATACCTGGCTCACTATCGCATCATTTACTGCCGGGTAACGGGCACCCCCGCTGCCACTTACCAATGGGTAGGCATCCAGGTATATTTTATATTGATTGAGTAAGGGATTGGCAGTATTGGCATCCCCAGAAACTGTTTCTGCATCGGTCAGGTGAAGGTTGAAATCGTGGTCGTCTGCAACATACACGGATTGATTTCGCCAGGCACCCAGACTCTCTTTAGATTGGTAACGGATGATCTTATCTACCATTGTTTTTGCTTCCGGTATATTCCGGGCAGGTATTCTTCCGATGCCGATAGCTAATGCAGCGGTTGCATTGTTTTGGTTGATATCATCCACATTATCCAATAACCCAAAAAAATCATCTGATGTATAGGTTGTGAGGGGGTCTAAAGAGCTCACACTTTCATAGCCAGGAACAAGGTTAATATTTCCCGCCACCCTGGATTTGTAATCATACGAAGCACTGCCGAATAATAAAAGATAGGTAGATTGTTGGGCAGTATTCCCGCCAGCTTTATCAACATACATTTTTACAAAATCCCTGATGGCTGTCGGATCCGGCACACCGCCTGCGAATTCCTTAAATATCTGATCGGTTGTTGCCACCACGGTCTTATACCCATCCTGCTGTTCGTGAAACCGGGCCAGCCTTTGCGCTTCTGCTAACAAGGTTGCATCTGTAATAATAATTAAATCAACA
>JAYTOS010000236.1:0-8218 GCA_043747705.1 Bacteroidota bacterium | reverse complement strand
CGCGTCAAACCTTAATTGAACGATTTGCCCAACTTCTACCTTACCAAAATTATTTTAAGGAAGGCTAATTATCGCATAATATCTACTATCTGAAGGATTTCCATTTCAGGCAACAATTCATATTTTGGCGGCAAGCTCCGTGTATGTTGAAACATACGCCTAATCAAATCCGACCTTTTTCTAAATAATGCCAATCCGCCCTATGCCATAAAGAACTGTTCAAAATCATGGCGTTCTTTTTTGCGTTTGTCAATCGCTTCCTGATTCAATACTTGCAAGTCATTTGAATATTCCTCGTCAATTTTATCCAGTTGGTAAGCTGCATGTTGATCAGCATGTTCCCACAAATCCATCACGTAATCATCGTGATTATTCTGTATTGAATGGCGGATGAGTATCCACATCCATTGATAAGTACTCTGCGAAATTTCGTTTTCGGTCATTTCACCGAGCAACCATATCCCGCCTACAACCCTTGCAGCAAGAAACCTGAAACGAGGATCAGGTTTTGTATCTAGTTCAAGAAGGATATTGTAGAGTAGACGGTAATAATGATCTGGATATTCAACCGGCTTACCCGATTGCGCAATGCGTACACGTTTAAATGCTTCGTGTAAATAATCAGAAATCGTTGTAACAACAGATTGGTTAACATCCCTGATGGAAGTGAACAATATATCACTCAATCCGAAAAATGTCTGAAATCATCTTTGGCGATACACTCATCATGTTTCTTCATGAGATATCGCACAACCTGTATTGTAATATTGTATGTGATCACTTTTGCAACAAGGAGAAAAAAAGCGATGGCCAGAGCAACACTTGCCAGTTGCGCAATTCGTTCCCCTGAATTGGGGAGTATATAATGAAAAATACCGCAATCAAATAGCACAGGAAGTTTCAACCCCCAAATCGCTATGGCAATAAAAGAGGCAACCAACATATAGCGGAACCATTTAAGCTCAGGTTCTTTGGTGAATAATTCAACAATCACAGTTGACTTGTATTTGTCATCAAGCCTGGTCACACCTTGTAACAGCACGGGATAGGATACTCCTAACACCCCAACAGTAAGTGACACGCTTGCGTCAATCAGTTCCATAGCAAAAGTTTGGGTATATCAAATACTGGACAAAAACAGTTGCACAACAGATTTCCGGGGCTGAACAGATTGCTGCGCTCCCTGAAATCCAATACAAAACTGTTTTTAAAGTTGACCATGCCTTAAAGTTAGCACGTTTACCATAAATACTAACTATTTTAGCAGCATAATCACCTTGTATGCGTATTTACCTTGACACCAATGTTTTCCAGTTCCTGGAAAAACCCGAAAACCGCGAACTCTACGATTTGGTATTGGTATGTTCAATGATAATATGACAAAAAAGGTAGGGAATGACATATCACTGAAAGAAGCTCGTTTCAAATTGGTGACACATTACCAGGAAACTATTTTACACGAAGAAAATGTAAGTGTTGAAGCGGTTAAAATTGCTTATTGCGGAATGTATACTGATGCACCCGAAATACTGAAAAATGTACAGAGGAAAAAACACTAAAGGCCTGTTTATTTTTCTAAAAAATTAAGATCCTTATTAAATGTTTCTTTTGACAGTATAGCTGCGATGATTGTAATAGTCATTATAATGATTGCAGTTATCCACCCACCTGTATAATAATTTGTTATCCCGCGCAACCATTGGAAGAGGGGAAGTATACATACAGCCAGCATTCCCCTGACCATATTAGGAATAGTAGTTGCCGCGGTAGCGCGAAGGTTGGTACCGAACTGTTCAGCGCCCATCGTCACAAAAATCGCCCAGAAGCCTGTTCCAAAGCCAAGTCCGGCACAGATCCAATACATATGTTCAGGAAGGCCATTCCACTGTACGGTGAAAAAAAGAAGCATGAATACAATTGTGATACCGTAAAAAAGATACAAGGCTTTTTTACGGCTCTGCAGCCATTGACTTATAAAACCGATAAGGATATCACCTGCAGAAATACCGGCGTAAGCAAACATGATCGATTTACCCGGATCTATGGGGCCTGTTATTTTCATGTATTTGCCAAACTCGCTGGAGAATGTGACCATTACGCCTATTACAAACCATGTTGGTAACCCAATAAGTATGCCTGTCACATATCTTTTTAGTCGTTCTTTTTTATTAACAAGCATCCACAGGTTACCACGTTGTATATCCAGCTTTTTTGTTTCAGAATATATACTAGATTCAAAAACAGAAATACGTAACAGCAGTAATAATATACCTAATCCACCGCCAATAAAATAACAGGTGCGCCAGCTAAAATATTGTTTTAATGCAAAAGCGGCAATCGCCCCGGTTAATCCAACACCCGCTACTAGTGAAGTTGCCAGACCTCTTTTGTTTTTCGGTGTAAGTTCCGATACCAATGTTATACCGATGCCCAATTCACCGGCCAATCCCAAGCCTGCAATAAAACGGATCAGTTTGTATTGATCCACTGTTTGAACAAAGCCATTGCAAATATTGGCAATTGAATATAGAAGGATAGAGCCAAAAAGTACACTTAGCCTTCCTTTCTTATCGCCCATTACCCCCCATATTATTCCTCCTATTAATAAGCCCCACATTTGCCATTGAATAATTCTTTCCCCTTCAATTAAAAGTTGCTCTCCTGTTATATTCAAAGATCGCAGGCTTTCAATACGAATAATACTGAACAGCAAAAGGTCATATATATCCACAAAATACCCCAAGGCAGCCACTAAAACGGCGATATTAAAAAGTGAATATTGTTTATTTGGATTCATAAAGATGATGGTATGCCGGCAGAAAAAAGTACCCCGGCATTGCCATCCGGGGTATGCTAAAACCAACTGCTGATCTATGAAAAAAAATAGTTATTGATATGTAAACCATACGGTTGCCTTACAATCATTATCTGCTGTTACTCTTACCCAGTGAGCACTGAAGCCGTTGGGAAATACATGCTCGATTGGTTTACCAGCAGGCACTTTTATTTTTTTGTATTCATGAAAGCCAGTTAGATCTACATCTACCTCAAGAGTCATAACGACATCTTTGTCGGAAGTAAGTATTACTTTCTTTTTATCGTATCCTGTCATCAAATAAGGTAAAGAAGAAACGTTTGCTTTTATTGAACTGTTTTTCCATACACCTCCTTCGCCAACTGGTTTCCCCAATTTCCACAGGTCATCAATTGCTCCATACCACAGACCGTTTGAGTGATCTGCCTCATCAAAATAATGACCATCTTTTTTTGCATTAATTTTGGTTCCGCTTATCACCAATAATCCGCGCCAGGTACAAAAATCAACGATTTTTTTCATGTGTGTGGTAATCGGCCGTATTGCTGCAAACCCGGATTCCCTTCCTATTTCATAAAAAGTTCCATGCGCATTAAGCATATATCTTTCGGATTCAAGTTCTCTTTTACCACGTGGCCACCCAAAAGCAAATGGCTGATCGTATAATGAAGAAGTTTTTGGTAAACGATAAGTACCTGTTTTGTCTTTTACAATAACAGAGGCCTCATCGGTCTCGAAATCTTTTTTCAATCCCAGCATTGCTTCCATCGGGCGGGTGCTGTCTTCTGCTGGTTGAATGAAATCTAGTTTTTCATTTACCTCGCTATACTTTTCATGGCTTGTGCCAATCGTCAGTACCTGCAGGTTTTTATTATGTTTTGCAGGACGGATCAAATTGGCCCGCACTTCGCCCGGTTCATGAATCCCTGCAAGAGTATTAAACATGGGATCAATTCCGGAATGTCCTTTCCCTGTAAAATGAAAGTACGCCGAAGCAATACAATCCTTATTAGATTTTATCCGTATCCAATTGGCTGAAAAATCTACTGGAAAAATAAAATAAGTATACCCCTTGGGGCCAAGTTGAATGGTTTTATAAACCTCCCATTTGTTATTGCCGGCTTTGTCTATTTCCAAAGTATATGTAATGGTTTCATTTGTTTCATGGCTGAGATGCAATATTTTTTTTCCGGCATTATTCATCAGGAAGGCATCAGATGGTAATTCTGCTTTTACAGAATCCTTCATCCAGGGGCCACCCCATCCACTTGTTGGCCCCCATTGCTGTAGGTCATTCACTGTACCAAACCACAGATTGGATTGTGAACGGCCTGCAAATGGATTTAGCAGCATAGTTGTTTCGTCTGTTGCAATTACCAACTTACCATTCCAGTTACAAAAATCGGGAACATACCGCAGGTGGGAGCTGAGCGGCGCAATACCTGCGCTGTTATTGCGTGAAAATGTTTTAGGAAAATCATAAAACATGCCGTGCATATCCATCAGCATTTGATTGTTCCCGATTTCCCGGATCCGGGGCCATTCTGTATACCAGCCTCCCCAATGATCGTATGTGTGTGCAGCTTTCGGCAATCGGTAACTGTACCATTGTCCACCATCCAGCAATTTCAAAATAACAGACCGCTTATCCCAACCAATAGACCATGCGGGTGAAACATCATCTGGAGAACCATGAATACCACCCGGACCAGTTATATCTGTAAATTGTTTTCTTTCAATAATTTTCCAGTCCTTCCCATCCCAGGAAGCAAGTACTCCTTTTTCTTCCTCGCTTTTTTGAACAGCGCCAGCTTTTAAATCGGATGGCTTAATTTTAAAAACAGCATCTTCTCCATTATTGGCAACTATGAATCGCTTCTGCGCCGTATATGCACCTTTTCCGTGCCATCCTGGAACCGGCTTATTAAATAATTTATTGACTGCGAGTGTATATACATTTACTTCATACACTTTCCCTTCCATATCATAGAAATACACCATGTTAGCGGGATCAGTTAAATGCCTCGCTGTTGCGGTCATTCTGCCGGGCATGATGGATAATGGGATTACCTTTACATTACCTTTTGCATCAATCAGGTAAGAACCTGTAATGAGTTGATTGGATTCTTTGTGTATCATCCTGTTGGCAGGTGTACCCCCAACACTTTCAGGATGAATGATAAGGTTGAAATCTTTATCGATACTATATAATTTATCAGAGCTGCCATTGGGACAATGGGGTGAATAGGTGACCATCCATAATTGACCCGCCCACGGCGTTACAGCACCAATGCCACCCTCGCTACCATCTCCATTACAGATATTGGAACCACCTTCATTAAACAAAGCAAGGTGCGGATAAACACCACTTACTTGCAAAGGTTTTTTCGATGCCTTAACGAAGGGCTGTATGGCTGGTGTTACGTTTTGCGCAGTTGACTTAGTATTCAGCAAAACACACAAAGCAATAAAAAGCCAAGCTGATGAAAATTTCATACAGTTAATTTTAAATGGTGAGAGATATTTGAAAGAAGCGCACCTGCAGCAGTTCCCTTGTTTTAAAAACTCAGGCTGTTAGTAATTTGGATTTTGTGTGATGTTAGGATTTACACGTCTTTCCACTGCTGGTATGGGCCAGAGGTATTGTTTGGTCTTATCAAATTTCCGTGCAATCAATATTTTCACATCAGTGCCGAAGACGGAGTAGTCTGCTATACCATCATTATCAAGCGGTGTAACACCAGGGAAAGGCCATTTTGCACGGTTTTGAATAGCAGGGTCCGGAAGGCCGATCACTGGTTTGATTAAGATTTTTTCTGCCAGCTTCCACCTGATCAGGTCCATATAACGAAGGCCTTCCCGAACAAACTCAACACGCCTTTCCCTTCTTACGATTTTTCTTAGTTGTGTAGCATCGATTGTGACGATAGCTGGATAGGAAGTGGTTTGTGTTACTGCAACACCATATGCTCTTGCCCTTACCTGGTTGATTGCATCTAATACACTTGCGTCAACTTCACCTAATTCTATCTTTGCCTCGGCGTATGTCAATAACATTTCAGCATAACGGAATAATATGGCATCATTGTCTTCCACTAAACGGTCGGCCCAGGTTTGGTCCATTGCTTTCTTCCATAAAAAACCAGTAAAACTCGCAAAGGCGGCAACGCCCCGTGAATCTTTATTCGATACCGATTTATTTTCTTTTGAACTGAATACAGTTAACGAATCTGGATGCGGATTGTAATTATATCCGAGCCATTGCGTGTTAAATTCCACAATAGAGGCAGTAAGCCTTGGATCACGATTCTTAAATGGGAGTTTAGGATCATACAATGCTGATTCGTTTATGGGATTACCATCTGTACATTCATAAGTGTCAACAACATCACGTGTGGGTATCTGCGCACCAAAACCTCCGGCATTTCTTGAAATATTGTCTCGCACATACGCTGCACCATTAAATACTTTCTGGGTTTCATCACGGGGAA
The DNA here is from genome assembly GCA_043747705.1 of Bacteroidota bacterium. GTDB lineage: Bacteria > Bacteroidota > Bacteroidia > Chitinophagales > Chitinophagaceae > Sediminibacterium. The sequence goes on along the minus strand of JAYTOS010000236.1, from coordinate 1,912 downwards.
TGGTGATGATAAACTCTTTACTACTTTTTCCTGCTTTTAAAAATAATTGGGAATAACTTGAATTTAAACTATAGACTCCCACTGCACCTAATTGCAAAACAGCATTAGCAGCGTCTTTTGCAATGGCCCATTTGCCCGAATACAATGCTGTACGCGCTTTGATGGATAGAGCCGCACCTTTTGTCAAACGCTTTACTTCAGTAGATGAATAACTCTGTGGCAAGTTGGCCGCGGCAAAGTCAAGTTCTTGAAAAATAAAAGTGAGGATATCTTCTTTTTTACTTCTTTCAATACCATACGATTGATCAAGTTCAACAGGTGTGGTTAAAAGAGGAACATCACCAAAATGTATTACCAGTTTGGAATATTGGTACGCACGAATCAAACGCATTTCTGCTTCCAGCTTAACCATTACGCTGGCAGGTGTATTGGCGGCGGCCCTGCCTTTGTATGCCATAAAAGAATTGGCCCCCGCAATCGCTTTATAGCAGGTCAGCCAATACGCCTGTACTGTTGCATCATCTGCATTCATAGTACCGCCGATCACCGCATTTGTTAATTGCCCACGGTGCCACTCATTATCAGAAAAAAGTTCGTTATCATTTGTCCAGAAATCAAGCCGGTACAGGTCATTTACAGCAAGTTGCAATTCTGTCTGGTTGGAATAAAAACTGCCGGTAGATGGTTCTGATGGCGGGTTAAGATCTAGCTTGGTACAGGCTGAAATCGTTACAGCTGTAGCTATTATTAGAAATATATTTTTCATTATTTGAGCTTTTTATTTGAGGTAACTATTGTCATTATCCAATGTTTTTTATTGCTGTTAAAACCGGATGGTTGCACCGGCCATAATTGTTGTAACGATGGGATAACCATAACTTCCTGATTCAGGATCTAAATATTTTGGAAATTTGCTGATCGAGAATAGGTCATTAACCGATACATAGAAACGGCATGTATGAATCCCGGCCTTCTTAATGAAATTCTGTTTCAAGGTATAGCCCAATGTGATATTTTTTACACGGAAATAGGCGCCATTGATCAGCCAGAAATCTGATAATGTATAATTGTTCGCATTGGATGTTCGTGAAAGCCTTGGATAAGTTGACTGTAGGTTCTGATCTGCCGTTTTACCGGCACTCCAGAATTTGCCAACGATGTCCTGAGATACATTCCCGAAAGCTTCTGCAAAAGGTTGTGTGATCTCGCTATTCAAACGCGATAATTTTTTTCCTACGCCCTGGAAAGCGATACCGAAGTCAAAACTGTTATAATCAAGCCTGATATTTCCACCGTATTGGTATCTTGGCAAAGCACCCCCCAATAATACCTTATCATCTGAAGTGATCTTGCCGTCTTTGTTTACATCAACATATTTCACATCACCGACTTTTGTTGCAGTGCTTAATACAGGTGAGCCTGCTACATCAGCTGCGGTCTGATATAACCCATTTGAAAGATATCCAAACCACTCATTGTATTCGCTTCCATTACGGATGATCTGGTCTCCGCGGAATTCTGTCCCTTTCAGATCGCCTATTTTTGATTTCGCATCTGATACATTCAATGCCACAGAATAATTCAATTTACCAGCTTTGTCCTTCCATGCCATTTCAAGTTCCCAACCTTTTACATCAAGGGTACCAGCATTTTGATTTGGTTTTTCATATCCTAAATAAAGCGGGATATCCAGTGGTAAAAGAATATCGAATGTTCTTTTCTGATAATAATCGGCTGTAATGGTTAGCCTGTTATTCAGGAAGGCGGCATCAAGGCCAAAGTCAGTTGTACGTGTAGTTTCCCACGAAATATTGTTAACAGCATACGTTATCTGTCCACCGCCTGTTTGTGGAAGCACCACGCCGTTCTGGTAGAACAAAGCCGTATTGAATGCGATCGTTGCCTGATAAGG
>JAYTOS010000235.1:0-12135 GCA_043747705.1 Bacteroidota bacterium | reverse complement strand
GTAGAAAATATTCTTTACTTGTACATATATTCGTTTATTTACAATCTGAAAATATAAAGAATGAAGATAAGGCCCGTCATCATCTATGCACTATTTTTTCTGCTCCTTTCCGGTCATTGGGCTTATACACAAACGGGCCAGGCCATTATTAAAAAAAACGTGCCTGATGGAAAACATTTTTTTTACCACGTAACCATTCCGCTGATAGTAAAGGATGGAGACCTAAAAGGTTTAAAACTGTCGCCTACCTTCTCAAGCAACGACAGTACAGGGGAAATCAATGGTTTTTCTGGGTTTAATCTTTTTACCGTGGGCCTGGGTAAGTGTTTTTTTAAAGATACCCTGACAATAGCATTGATGGATGGAAAAAAACTGGCACTGGTATCTGCAAATCCTGAATTATGTGAAGATAATATTTCAGGTTGGTATAAAGTAAGCCCCGAAGATTTCAAAATCTTGTTTTTTTCAACCATTAAAAAAATATCTTTTACTAACCGGAAAACAGGTGAAACAATTGCACAGTATCTTGTATTGCAGGATGATCAGGCTTATTTCCTGACGATAAAGGCACTCTACGAGACCAAACAAATATTTGAACAGTAATCGGCTCCCGGAAGGTAAAATCATCTTTTGAATTAAATGACCAATAAATCAACCACCCATTATCGCCGCTCCATCCATTTCACCAAAGCTGCTTTTATAGCTTCCCCGATCTTTTGCTGATTAGTAGGATCCTTCAAAAAATCGTGGCTCGCTGCATTGTCTCCTATCTCCAATAAAACACGAATAGGCGAAGTATTCACATGTTCATCCAAACTATAAAAAGAAAGTTTACCTGTTGTGGCACAACGGTAATCATTGCGGCCCGTAGTACTGTCGAGCAATACGCCACGGTTTTCCAGTGTTGTGGCAGAGGCGATTGCGGCTATTAATTGTGCTGCCAATTCATGGTTTTCTGCTTCATGTACATCCCCATAATGTATATAGCCCCATACCGCATGGCGTTTTGTGCCGCCATTATTGTGCAACGCAATAAATACATCCGGGTTATGCCTGTTGGCCTGCTGTAGCTCCCATGCATATCCCGAAAGTTTGCCATCTATAACAGCAGAGGTATGCGCGATCATGGTATTGCTTCCGCTATCGGCATTGTGTACATCCTTTCTGCCAAAACTCCATACTTTGTATTCCTTGAAGTTTGTTTTGGTTGCTATAGCCGCTTCTGCTATGGCATTACTTACCGCCGCTTCGCTAAAATCTTTACCCGTATTAGTTTGATGTGATGGCTGCCAAACAATAACCGTTTTCCTTTTTGCAGGCGTATAAGAAAACATGGTAAGAAGTAAAAAGGCAACAGCTATTTTTTTCATATGCAGTATTTGATTATGTAATTTACGCATTGTGTGATTAACCGGTTACGAAAACGTCTGCTATAAAAACGAACCCATATTCCTCTTTGCGTAACTTAGTGCCTTGGCATCTTTTCGGTTAATTTATTTAACCACAAGAACGCTAAGTAACAAAGCAGCGCAAGGGATTTCTGTAAGATGTGTTTATTCAATATAAGTAACGCATTAAAATTATGTCCATCCTATCCGGTTTTTTCAAAGCCCTGTACAACGAGTTCGTTTCTTTTTTAGGGGCTAACCACATATTTGATATTTTACGCTCGGGCCATTATGAAAAATTGCTTACACTTGATGGTATCTTCGCTTTCTTATCGCCCCTTGTTCCCCTGCTGCTTTTGTTTGAAATATTACGGGCATTCGTTTACAAAAAATTTAAGATAGACGATTACAAAGTGCCTTTTTTAATCTTTGTCTGTAACCGGCTGCTGGGGCGTTTCATTTCCATTGCCGCCATCTCTTTCTGTATTGGCTTACTAAATAAATATGCACTAATTACTACCAGCTTTACCTGGTATTGGCTTATCTACGGATACATTGCCTGGGAATTTTCTCATTATGTATATCATTATTTAGCACATAAAGTGCGGTTGTTCTGGTGCCTGCATTCCAGTCACCATGCGCCCGAAAGCATGAACCTAAGCGTATCTTATGCCCATTTTTTTCTGGAGGGCCCTTATGCCGATGTGATACGAACCTCCATCTGCCTGGTTGCGGGCGTAAACCCGCCCCTGCTGTTTTTAATCATGTTCATTGATGGATTTTGGGGAACGTTTATACATATTGGCGACAATATTCTAAAAGATGCCCGACTCGGTTTTTTAAATAAATGGATACTTACGCCATCACACCACCGCGTTCACCATGCACGTAACCCGCTATACATGGATACCAATTTTTGCAACCTGTTAAATATTTGGGACCGGTTTTTTGGTACGCTGCAACATGAGGAACATGATACCCCGGTAGAATATGGCATCACCCGAAAAATCAATCCCAAAAATTTCTGGGATGTGTATTTTGGAGAGATCGTTTTGCTTATACGCGATATTAAAAAAGCACCAGGCGCAAAGAATAAGTTCCTGTATGTTTTTATGCCACCCGGCTGGAACCATACAGGTGAATACCAAACGGCCAAAATGATCAGAAGTAAACTGATCAAAGAGGCACTAAATAAATCTTAAATAACAGTCCGTGCGGAAAACTGCATAAAACCAATTAATTTTCCTTTTTTATCTGATATAGTTGCTTTGTATCCCGGCAAAAAATACACTTACATTATATAGCTGATTATTTTATATTCTCAGCGATGCTTTAATTTATAGTTACATATGACTGCTGAAGAACAACGACTAAAAGTAAACGCTTCAAAAAATATACCACTGGAACAATGGGGGCCTTACCTGTCTGAGCGGCAATGGGGCACTGTGCGAGAAGATTTTAGCGAAAATGGTGATGCGTGGAATTATATTCCTTTTAACCAATCACACTCCCGCACCTATCGCTGGGGCGAAGATGGCTTGGGCGGAATCTCTGATTTTTTTGGCAACCTCTGTTTTGCGATATCCTTATGGAACGGAAAAGATGCTATTTTAAAAGAACGCTTATTCGGACTCGGCAATAAAGAAGGCAACCATGGAGAAGATGTAAAAGAACTCTATTATTATTTAGACAACCTGCCCTCGCATTATTATATGCAGATGCTGTATAAGTATCCGCAAAAAGAGTTTCCATACCAAGACCTGATTAATGAAAACAGAAGGAGAAGTAAAAATGAACCTGAATACGAAATTTTAGATACCGGCGTTTTTGATGACAATGCCTATTTTGATGTATATATTACCTATGCCAAGATCAATAAAAAAGATATCGGTATAAAAATAGAGATCAGAAACCGGGGCAAAACAGCCGCGCCCATTACCCTACTTCCTACGTTATGGTTTTTTAACCGCTGGCAATCACGCGGGCCCAACAAAAAACCAAGCATTAAAACCATCAATAAAGATTGTTTGGTAAAAGCGGTACATGAAAGGTTGGGTGAACATTATTTATATTATCAAAAACCCGACGATGCTTTTTTTACAGAGAATGAAACCAATACCGAAAAATTATTCGGTAAAAAAAATGAATCCGTATTTGTAAAAGACGCTTTTCATAATGCCATCATACATGATAAAAACACGGAAGCGCTCCGCGATAAAAAAAGCGGAACCAAGTTCGCTCCCGTGTATAAATATTCTATTGAAGGCGGAGCCTCGAAAACCGTGTACCTGCGGATTAGTGATGTATTGATGGAATCGCCTTTTACCAAAGGCTTTACCGATATTTTTGAACAGCGCAGGTTGGAAGCAGAAGATTTTTATAATGCCATTTTACCTTCTGCGCTTTCAAAAGACCTGAAAAATATTCAGCGGCAGGCATTGGCCGGACTCCTTTGGAGTAAACAATATTATTATTATGATATTGAGCGATGGTTAACCGAGTCGGATGGTATCGCCAATATAAGTCAGCAGCGCGCCAAAGGCCGTAACAGCGACTGGCAACACCTGAAAAATCAGGATATTATTTTAATGCCCGATAAGTGGGAGTATCCCTGGTATGCCGCATGGGACCTCGCTTTTCATTGCGTACCTATGGCCATGATTGATCCCAATTTTGCCAAGCACCAGATCCTGCTCATCATGCGCGAATGGTATATGAAACCAGACGGACAGCTACCGGCTTATGAATGGAATTTCAGTGATGTAAACCCGCCGGTACAGGCATGGTCGGCTTTACAGGTTTACCAGATAGAGAAAGACAAAACAGGCAAAGGCGATATTACTTTTTTAAAAAAAGTATTTCACAAGCTCATGATCAATTTTACCTGGTGGATCAACCGGAAAGATCCGAATGGTAATAATATTTTTGAAGGCGGTTTTCTGGGGCTTGATAACATCGGCGTATTTAACCGCAGTATACAATTACACAGCGAAGCCAAACTGGCGCAGGCCGATGGCACCAGCTGGATGGGCATGTATGCATTGAACCTGATGGATATTGCCATTGAAATTGCCATGGAAGATGAGGCTTTTGAAGACAGTGCCACCAAATTTTTTGAACACTTTGTATTGATTGCCGAAGCCCTTAACCAACTGGGTATGTGGAATGAAGAAGATGGTTTTTTTTATGACACGCTGGGGCTGCCGGATAATACCACGCTTCAATTGCGCATCCAATCCATTGTAGGACTCACCTCGCTTTTCGCCGTGTCTATTATTGATAAAAAAGTATTTAACAAGCTGAAGGATTTTACCAAACGCATTAACTGGTTTGAGCAATACAGGATTAAAAACAAAAAATTCTGGCCTAATGAAGAAATAGCCGACGAAGAAAAAACGCTTATTTCGTTGATCCCAAAAAACAAATTGATCGCTTTATTAAAACGTTTGTTAAGTGAAACAGAATTTTTATCTGATGGGGGTATCCGGGCATTATCAAAATACCATGAGGCGCATCCCTATTCGGTAACCCTTGACGGTAATGTGTACACTATTCAGTATGATCCGGGCGACTCTACTTCTGATTTTTTTGGCGGCAACAGTAATTGGCGCGGTCCAGTATGGATGCCTATCAATTACCTGATCATTAAAAGTATTAAAAAGTTTGGCGAGTTTTATGATGGCACACTCAGCATCGAATATCCAACAGGCTCGGGTATTTTTATGGGACTTGACGAAGTATCCGGCGAATTATCCAAACGCGTAATCAGTTTGTTTGAACTGGATGAAAAAAATAACCGCAAGCTACACGGCAATGAAAACTGGTTTTACAGCAGGCCTGAAAACAAAGACCTGGTTTTATTTTATGAGTATTTTCATGGTGACACCGGTTCGGGGCTCGGGGCCAGTCACCAAAGCGGCTGGACAAGTTTGATCGCCCAGTTAATTACCGAAAACACAACTACGCAATAAACCTTTCATCTGCCATTATAAAAAATATTTTAGCCCGCAAATAAACGGTTAAGAAGCTACCATTTAATAGGTTTACTGTTTTCTTACCTATACATATTTGTATAAAAGATCCGAAAATGACAAAAGAAGAACTACTTCACGAATTAAAAAACGAAACTTTTGCAGCACTCAAATCATCTCCCATACATGGTATTGGTGTGTTTGCTGTTTGCGATATCCCAAAAGGGTGCAAAACGGTTTTTTCGAAAGATACCGGCAGATGGATAAAACTCAGCATGGCAGAAGTTGAGCAGTTACCTGCCCATGCCAAAGAGTTCATTGAAACCTATTATCTGTATGATGAAACGCATTATTTTATTCCCGATCATGGTTGCAAAGTGATGGATATGGTCAATTACCTAAACCATTCCAATACCCCAAATATCATATCTGTGTTGGATGGAGAATATTTTGAAACCACCAGGGATATTGCCACCGGGGAAGAATTAGTGATTGATTATGGCAAGATTGCAGATGGAGTGGGTGATTATAAATGATTTTTGCACTAAATCGTTTTTTTCTTCAAAATCAATACCGGTATACCCGCCTGCATAATTGTAAGATTACGGCTAAAGCATTTAAAAGGCAGGCAGATTTCTGCTACTATAAATTAGGCTGTTACAGTAGCGTGTGAATATATGCAACGCATTCAATAAAACAGCTGTCATCGTTCGCTTACCATTGGCCAAAACAATGCGTTCAGCCAACCCCGAAAATGTGTGACTTTTGCAAGATTTTGCCTTAGATGTGTAAACCTTAAACAGGTTGTGTACCAGATCTTTGTATGGCAATTGCTTATTTACGATGTAAAACACATTGTTATGGATTTCCTGAGAAGTAACCCTATAGTCTTCATAGACGACGACACCGAGGATCTGGAGTTGATGAAAGAAATGGCCATTGAATTGTGCTTTCCTAACCAAATCATTACATTCAATAAGCCTGAAGCAGCCCTTGATTTTTTACTGGAATCCGGCATAACACCTCTTTTTATTATTTCGGATATTAATATGCCTAAACTAACCGGTTTTCAATTACGTAATAAATTGCTTAACGCCGGGGCTGTTGTAAAAGATATTCCCTTCTTACTATTTTCTACATCAAGAACCGAAATGGAAGTATCACACGCCGAGGAGTTACAAGTATTAAGGTTTTATAAAAAATCCATTTCATTTACCGGCATCAAAGAAACCTTTGAAAGTATCGGTTCCCTGTTTAATATTGGCACCCAGGCTTAGTAAAGTATCCCTCAATACTACCGTTTTAGAAATCATTACAGCACTTACCCTTCTGCGTTAATACAAAAATGTGCCAGATGTATTACGAAGCAGCAATCGCAAAATAGTCGTTCATTCGTTAAAGCAGATGTATCGTATTGTCAGTATTTTTTTTATAAAAGAACTTTACCAGAAGATGGTAAGCTTTTTTACTACGAACAGAATTTAAACAACCGGATCATCTGACTTCTTTAAAAAACAAGCGGTACTTACCTGTTTTTTCAGTAGCACCGCTTGTTTATAACCAGTTATTGATAGCAGGTCTCCAATACCATTCTTCGCAATTCTTGCAGGAATTACATTTTGTGTGGCATCATTTTATCCATCTTTCCGTTCATGTACATACAATCACCATTTTTCATCATCATTGTTTTGCCGTTTTTCATTTTTACCGAACCATTCGTCATAACCATAGTACCATTGGTCATCTTCATGTCTTTACTCATCATCATTGATTTGCCACCTTTCATTACCATCATCTTGCCATCTTCCATCATCACGCAATTTTTCTTCATGTCCATCTTGTGGTCCATTTTTTTGTCCATCTTGTCCATTTTATCCTGCGCAAATGCCCCGGCACTGAGTGTAAAGGCAATTGCTAAAATCAGTATTTTTTTCATGTAAAAAATTTGTGGCTCCCATTCCAAATGGTGGTTGCCGGTTTATTTAAATTGATAATTATTAAGTAAAGGTTGATATAATACAACCGGTAATTGTTACAGGTATTTTAAAAATAGTTACATAATTCTCACTTTTTTGATAAGCATTTCGTTTGTCAGTTATGTGCTAAAGCCTCGTCATAAATAGTTTTTCATGATGTAAACAAGGAGTCCGTCTTAAAACACAAAATTTGCTTTTGCCAGTATGTTTCTCCTTAAAACCGTAACATTCTCACACTTACTTAAGTCCTCACCGCATAATCCTTTCCCGGCTTGATAGAAAATAACCGGGACATAAAACTTTTCAACTATTTTACCCGTATTTACCAACAAAGGCTTGTTTCTTTTGTATATAAGCTTAGGCTGCCAGTAGAGAATGGATTATTTTTAAGTTAACTTCTTTATCAAAACTAAATTTGCCGCACACCACCGCCATACTCGTTTTTGCCAGAAGTGTAAGGGCTGAGCAACTCTATAAAAAACTGGATAGTCACGGTGAGCAGGCTATACACCGGTTCCTGTACCAACAAACCCTCAATTGTGTGGAGGCTTCAGGTATTCCTTTTTACCCGATAGACGAATCCCAACAAAAAGGCACCACATTTGGCGAACGTTTCAGTAACGCCATCCGGCAGGTGTTTGACCTGGGGTATTCCAACGTAATTGCAGTGGGCGCAGATTGCCCGCAGCGTACCACACAGGACCTCCTGCACAGCAGGCAACTGGTAGAACAGGGTGTTTTTTGTCTTGGTCCCGATACCCATGGCGGTGTGCACCTGATTGGCATCTCAAAAAATTTTTTCGAAACCGGTATTCTGGATACCATTAGTTGGAATACAGCACTTGTGCTGCCACAATTGATCAGCCGGCTGAGTAAAACGGGCGTAGCTTATCAAACCATTTCCATTTACACAGATATCAATGATTGCGGAGATCTCCATAATTTATTGAAGAGCACATCTATTGAGAATTCTTTGTCGCAGATATTGAAACAATTACTGCTTCGTTTTATAAAGAAGTTACCCAAACGTAAACCATCTTTCATTCCCCCCGCCTTCATCCCACAGCTTTTATTCAGGGGGCCGCCTGCCCGGTTTTCTTTCGCATGGTAGAAATACGGCTACTAAACTATTACTGAATAATCCAGACCTAATATTAATTTATGATTTGTATAAAATACATGCGTATTGCGTGGGTAATTTTTTTATTACTCCCTGTCTTTTCTTTTAGCCAGGTTACCAGTTCAGGTATCAAAGGGTATGTGGTTGTACACGGTGGCGAACGGCTATCAGATGCCATTATCTCTGCTGTTCATGAACTTACCGGCGAACGGTACAGGACAGTAACACAAAACAATGGTAATTATATTCTGCCCAATATGAAAAGTGGTGGGCCGTATACTATTACCTGTTCCTTTACCGGTTTTGCAAATGATACACTGCGGAATATTTATCTGTCGCTGGGTAATTTTTATGTGCATGATTTCGAAATACTGTCGGTATCTAAACAAATAGAAGAGGTAACCGTAAATGCAAAACGCAGCAGCCTGTTTAACCGAAAAAGAAATGGTGCCGCCAGTAATATTACCAAAGAGCAGCTTGCACAATTACCTTCCATTTCAAGAAGTTTACAGGACTTTACACGGCTCTCCCCACAGGCAAGTGGCAATAGTTTTGCAGGTACCAATTACCGGTATAATAACCTTAGTATTGATGGTGCTGCTTTAAATGATGCATTCGGTTTTACTGAATCGGCAAGCGGGGCAGGGGGTTCGCAGGCAAGCGGTACGCCAGGTAGCCTGGCACGCACGCAACCCATCAGCCTGGAGAGTGTACAGGAAGTACAGGTAGCCGTTTCACCTTTTAACGTAACAGCAGGTAATTTTACCGGAGGAAGTATTAATGCCGTTACGAGAAGTGGTACGAATGAAACACAGGGATCGGTTTTCTTTAGCGGTCGCAACCAGTCATTAACCGGTAGAAGTGCCGATGCCGCACGAACGCCGATTGAAGATTTTTATGATTACCAGTCCGGCCTCCGTATTGGCGGCGCATTAAAAAAGAACAGGTTATTTTATTTTGTTTCGGCAGAACTGGGCCGGCGGAAAGAACCCGTATTATTTGCTCCCGGAAGCAAAGATGCAGCTGTTCCCTTTGAAATAGCTAAAGCCATTTCAGATACGTTGCTATCAAGATATGGTTACAAAAGTGGCTCGTATGGTTATGTTTCTATTGAAACACATAGCAATAAGTTTTTTGGAAGGATAGACTGGAACATTAATGAAAAACATAAGCTCCAGCTTCGTAACAATTATGTTGCTGCTTTTGGCGATTACCTTGAAAGAGGCGCCAACGCGCTTAATTTTGAAAGCCAGGGGTACCGGCATATCAGTAAAACCAATAGTACGGTATTGGAATTAAAAAGTAATTTCTCCAGCAGGCTTTCCAATAACCTGATCATTGGTTATACAGCCGTAAACGACCGCCGCGATATAAGGGGAGAATTGTTCCCGCATATTGAAATAACCTATAATACCGCCAATACCATTTTCGCCGGCGCTTACCGCGAAGCGGCTATTTACGGACTTACCCTTAAAACAACGGAGCTTACAGATAACCTTGTTTTTTACCGTAACAAACACACCATCACCCTTGGCACCCATAACGAGATATATGCCATTGATTACCGGTTTTTAACTGCCTGGAATGGCCGTTGGGCATATAGTAGTCCCGCCAGTTTTTTTGCATCAAAACCTTCCAGGATAAGGGGGGTATATAATTTAGGTGATAATACGTACGACTACAATAGAAATGCTTCTTCTGCAAAGTTTCATGTTCTCCTTTTGAGCCAATACTTACAAGATGAATGGGCAGTGAGCAGGAATTTTAACCTCACTGCCGGAATCCGTTTCGACATCACCGTTCAGCCTGATGTAGAACAACCGAATGCGAAAGTGACCGGTATTCCTGCTTTTGCCGGATACCAGAATAAAACAAATGCACAACCACAAGTGGCACCGAGGATTGGTTTTAACTGGGACCTGCTGGGTAACAGAAATTTACAATTGCGTGGTGGTGCCGGTATATTCAATGGCCGTTTACCTTTTAACTGGCTGGCATATCCCTACTATAATGATGGAAAAAAATATGGAAACGTAGATTACCGGCCGGGTGGGGCTACCGTTCCAATAAACAGCGACCTGTCGCAGGTGGCAGCTGCTTATCAGCCCAATCTTACCGAGATCAATCTGCTTGATAATAACTTTAAATTACCACAGGTTTTCCGTACCAGCCTGGGTATTGATTATAAAACAGCCGATAACTGGACCTTCACACTGGAAGGCATCTATACAAAAACCATCCAGGATGTATTATATAAAACCATTAACCTGAAAGATTCTACGGCCCCACTTAGTGGCAGCGGCGATAACAGACCTGTATATCTTGGAACCGGTAACCAGCAGAAAATCGGTACAGGTTTTACCAATGTTTTCCTGCTTACCAATACTTCACAGGGTTACAAATACCAGTTTTCGGGTACGGTATCAAAAGCATTCAAAAATAATTTGAGTTTCTCCGTTTCTTATACATATGGATTATCAAAAGACATTGCCAATGGTGCTCGCAACTCGCCACAGGCGAATTGGGAGTTTAACCAAACAATCCTTCCCAATGATCCAAAATTAATTTACGCTAATGCAGATCTCAGGCACCGTCTCCTAAGTGTTTTTCAAAAACAATTGAACTGGAAAAAGGGCGGGCAAACTTCACTGGCACTAATTTATACCCTTCAATCGGGCAGCCCCTATTCGTATGTGTATATTGGCGACATCAACCGCGACGGGTCACCTAACAATGACCTGATTTATATTCCCGCATCTCAATCGGATGCCAACCTCACCGATATAAAAGATGCAAGCGGAAATATTACCGTAAGCGCCGCACAGCAATGGGTTGATTTATCTGCCTATATCCAGAACGATAAATACCTGCAGAAACGGATCGGCATGTATGCGGAACGCAATGGTGCCAGAACACCCTGGAACCAGGAGCTTGATATGAAACTAACCCATAGTTTTCCTCTGCATAATAAAGCCAGGAGCATCCAGCTGTCACTGGATGTATTTAACCTGTCGAACCTGATTTCGCGAAATTGGGGTAAACAATATTTTGTACCCAACCTGTTAAACGGCAATTACCAATTACTCAGTTTACAAAGTATCAATGCGGCAAACAAACCTTTATTAATTTTCAACAATCCATCATCCGCGCCCTGGCAGGTTGATCCGATTACATCAAGGGCCCAGGGGCAACTTACTTTACGCTATAATTTTTAAGTTTATGATAGCCATACTGCTAATGGCGGTTTTATTAGTAACCTATTCCAACGGTGGAAACGATAACTTTAAAGGGGTGGCAACCCTATGGGGCAGCGGCACGCTTACTTACAGACAATCATTAACGCTGGCAACCATCGCTACTTTTGCGGGGTCTGTGTGTTCTTTTTTTTTCGCGGCATCACTCGTTAAAAGTTTTTCAGGCAAGGGATTGGTTGCTGATGATATAGCCGGTTCAATCCGCTTTGCTTTTGCTGTAGCACTTGCAGCGGGACTAACCGTTTTACTTGCCACCAAAACAGGATTTCCAATATCCACCACACATAGCCTGGTAGGTGCGCTTGTTGGCTCGGGCCTGATTGCATTGGGCAACCAGGTTAATTTTGAAAAGTTGGGTAAGGCTTTTTTTCTTCCGCTTATACTAAGCCCCGTTTTGGCTATTGGTATTAGTATGCTGGCCTGGCT
>JAYTOS010000234.1:0-1820 GCA_043747705.1 Bacteroidota bacterium | reverse complement strand
CGTGATAACGTTAACCGTTGCTATAGCAGGTATTTTTTTCTATCCGAGTCAACAATTGGCCTTCGATACTGCCTGGTTGCCCGATCTTGGCAGCCGGTTCTCTTTATCAATGGACGGCATGGGTAAAATGTTATGCCTGTTAACGGCTGTATCATTCCCGCTTATTTTCGGTGCAACGTATAAGAATCAGTATAAAAATCCGGGCAGCTTTTATGGATTGATGTTATTAACGCAGGCCGGACTTATCGGCGTCTTCGTTGCAACAGATGCTTTATTATTTTATTTTTTCTGGGAGCTTGCCCTGGTGCCTGTTTATTTTCTCTGCTCTTTATGGGGTGGCGAAAAAAGAATTGCCGTTACGTTTAAGTTTTTTATCTACACGTTTATCGGTTCCTTATTAATGTTAGTGGGTATTTTATACCTGTATTTTCATACACCTGACCATTCCTTCGCTTTGCGATCTTTTTATAATATCAAACTAGCAGCGAAAGAGGAAGGATTTATTTTTTGGTTATTCTTTATTGCCTTCGCTATTAAGATGCCCATATTCCCTTTTCACACCTGGCAGCCTGATGCTTACGAACAATCGCCAACTGCCACCACTATGGTCTTAAGCGGTATTATGGTTAAGATGGGAATTTTTGCCGTGGTAAGATGGTTGTTGCCGGTTTTCCCAAATGCGTCTGTTCAGTTTGCAAACCTCATTATTATACTTTCTGTAACAGGGATGCTGTATGCCTCTTTGATTGCCATACGGCAGGATGATATAAAACGCGTAATCGCTTATTCATCCATTGCGCATATCGGCTTAATGTGTGCTGCTATGTTCAGTCACAATAAAACCGGCATGGAGGGTGTGATGATACAGATGTTTAACCACGGAATTAATGTAATCGGTTTGTGGATCATTGCTGATGTAATTGAACAGCAATTAGGCACCCGTAAATTCAGTGAACTGGGCGGCCTTGCACAAAAAGCACCTGCATTGGCTATATTACTGGTGGTAATGGCATTGGCCAATATTGCGTTGCCTTTAACAAATGCTTTTATCGGCGAATTCCTGATGTTCAACGGCCTTTTCCAATATAATATGTGGATGGCTGCGATAGCCGGCATCAGTGTAATACTCGCTGCCGTTTACACATTGAATATGGTTCAGAAAATATTATATGGCCATACAGTTGCGGCCACTGAAAATGCAGTTGATATAAGCCACAATGTACAATGGGTGCTGGTTTTGTTGGCCATTATGGTTATTGTATTAGGCGTATATCCACAACCATTGATCAATTTGACCAAAGACACTGTTAATGCCATTATAGTAAATCGTTAATATAGAAATGGGTTTGTGTGATGACTACGCACAGGCTATAAGATAAGTTTTATGAATGCAATTATACTTTCGGCTTTATTAGGTGTTGTTATGATGTTTAGCGGCATCATCACAAAAAACAAATCCGCCATTACAAAAATCGCGGCAGTAGGGCTGTTCCTGCTGTTGGTGGCCAATCTGTTGAATACTTACGGTGCATATGTGGTGCATGTAGATACGCATTCCCTGCTCAATTTCGAAAAGTTTGGATTATTTTTTAATTCTATTGCGATTACTGCAACACTTGTTTATGTATTACTTAGCGGAAAAGAAATAGAAAATGTAGGGGTGAATACAGCGGAATATTATGCGCTTATCTTTTTTGTATTATGCGGGGTAAGTATACTCTCTTCTTTTAATGGCTTATTGATGCTGTTCCTGGGAATAGAGATCATGTCAATTCCCTTATACATTTTAACAGGTGCCGATAAACGCAACCTGAAAAGCA
>JAYTOS010000233.1:0-6184 GCA_043747705.1 Bacteroidota bacterium | reverse complement strand
GCATCAAACCCATTGTATAATAAAAAACAAACAAAAGCACCGGTAATAAATGCCACAACTGTGTTATTGGTAAAACTGCTGGCACATATACCGATGGCCGTAAATACAGCACCTAAAAAAATAAGGCCTGTATAACTTCCCAGCGTACCACCAATATCGATACCACCGGTTACACTGAGTTGCTGAACAGAAACCACGTAAATAATGGTGGGCAGCAATGCGGTTATTACAATAATCAATGCCCCGAAAAATTTACCCCATACAATTTGAGCGGGGGATAAGGGCATAGTTTTCAATAACTCGAAAGTGCCTGTTTTGTATTCATCGGCCAGGCTGCGCATCGTGATCGTGGGAACAAGGAATAATAAGATCCAGGGTGCAAGGTTAAAGAAGCTGCCCAGCGAGGCATATCCGAAGTCCAATATGCTGGTATCAGGAAAAACAAAAAGGAACAGTCCATTGAGCAACAGGAAAACCACCACGGCGATATAACCGGTAAGGCTGCTGAAAAACTGTTGCCATTCCTTTTTGCAGATCATCCACATAGCGTCAAAACTAATTGTTATTGAGCAATCGCCCTACTAACCGGGGTTAATTGAAATTACTTTATGGATTTTATCACATTTGTACATCTTAGTAAAAAACAATCAAATGAAACTAAGACTATCCTTGATCATGTTTTGCCTGTTGGGTATTGGCCTGTTTGCCAGATCGCAGAATACAAAAAAGGCACAAACCAAACCTACGGTAGAAAACGGGGCCGATGCCATACCGGTTACCGTACAAAGCACCAAAAAATCGTATCGGAAACCACCGCCACCACCGTTGCTTATTAAGAATGTTAAGCCTTTGCCACCCCCGAAAGTTGCGGTTTTGAAATTCACGCCGCCAAAAATTGTAAAGGATGCACCCAAACCGTCGCCACCACATAAACCTGCAAAAACAATTCCTTTAAAACCCCTTACTCCAGATACACCACCACCGGCTGACAACAGGACCTAACAAAAAAGTTTGTGCTCCTCTTGAGCATTTACCTCTTTACATAAAAAAGGCCGAAGCAATGCTTCGGCCTAAACTATTTTAATGAAAGGTATTATACTGCGAAACTTTCCCCACATCCGCAACTCCTACTCGCATTCGGATTATTGAAATAAAAACCTTTTCCATTCAATCCATCAGAAAACTCGAGCTCGGTATTAACTAAGTATAGGAAGCTTTTCAGGTCGGTAACTACTTTTATACCGTTGTCTTCAAACACCTGATCCATGGGTTTGATTTCATTATCAAAATCCAGTTTATAACTTAATCCTGAGCAACCACCACCCACTACACCTACCCGTAAAAAATAAGAATCATCACCGGTTACACCAGCTTCTTCCATGAGTTGATGCACTTTCTTCTTTGCCTTTTCGCTAACGTATATACTGTTCTCTGTTGCCACCATGACTACATATTTTGAATGTCGAATGTTGAATTTTAAATGGAAAAAACATTCAACATTTAAAATTCAACATTCAAAATAATTCTTAGTGAATCCTTTCTTCGAACACCAGTTCTTCCAAACCATTTTTTTTGCGATAATCATTAATCGCTGATTTGATAGCGTCTTCTGCCAAAACAGAACAGTGGATTTTTACAGGGGGAAGGTTAAGTTCTTCTACAAGGTCCATGTTATCAATGAGAACAGCCTGGTCAACCGTTTTACCTTTTAACCATTCTGTTGCCAGTGAAGAAGAAGCGATGGCCGATCCGCAACCAAAGGTTTTGAATTTAGCATCGGTGATAATACCCGTAGCATCATCCACTTCAATCTGCAGGCGCATTACATCGCCGCACTCTGGTGCACCTACCAGGCCGGTGCCTACATTTTTCCTGGCTTTATCCAAAGTACCTACGTTTTTCGGATTGCTATAATGATCGATTACTTTTTCTGAATATGCCATGGTGCTTATTTTAAATGTTGAATTATAAATGTTGAATTATTTAATGGCTTGCCCATTCTATCTTATCCATATCCACCCCTTCTTTAAACATCTCCCATAACGGGCTCATATCTCGCAATTTTAAAACGGTTTCGCTTACTGCTTTGATCGTGTAATCAATTTGATCTTCAGTAGTAAAACGGCCAAGCCCGAAGCGTAAAGAACTATGCGCCAGGTCATCGCCAAGGCCGAGTGCTTTCAATACATAACTGGGCTCCAATGAAGCAGATGTACAAGCCGACCCTGATGATAAGGCGATATTTTTATTAAAGCCCATCAACAATCCTTCGCCTTCCACATATTTGAAAGAGATATTGGTTACATGCGGCAAACGGTGTTCTCGGTTGCCATTTACATAAGCTTCTTCCAGTTGCATTAACGAGTTTTCTAATTTATCGCGCAATTTGCTTAAACGTATGGCATCGTCTGCCATTTCTAATCTTGCCAGTTCACAGGCTTTACCAAAACCAACAATACCCGGTACATTCAAGGTGCCGCTGCGCATACCTCTTTCATGGCCACCGCCATCCATTTGCGCGGTTACTTTTACACGTGGGTTTTTACGGCGTACATACAAGGCACCGATTCCTTTGGGACCGTACATTTTATGCGCAGTAAACGCCATGATATCAATGCCATCCTTATTTACATCAACCGGTATTTTACCAACAGCCTGTACGGCATCTGAAAAATAAAGGATGCCATTCTTTTTAGCCAGGGTGCTGATTTCTTTCACAGGTTGTATTACTCCAATTTCATTATTGGCATACATGATAGCAATCAATATGGTAGTAGGCTTGATGGCTGCTTCCAGTTCTTTAATGTCAATCAGTCCATCAGCTTTTACTTCTAAATAAGTTACTTCGCCACCCAAACGTTCAATGTGTTTGCAGGTATCTAAAACAGCTTTGTGTTCTGTAGTGCAGGTAATAATGTGGTTACCTTTGCTGGCATACATTTCAAATACACCTTTAATACCCAGGTTATCACCTTCTGTGGCACCTGATGTAAAAATGATTTCTTTCGGATCAGCCCCTATCAATTTCGCCACCTGTTCGCGGGCATAATCAACTGCTTCTTCTGCTTCCCATCCAAAAGGGTGGTTACGACTGGCTGCATTACCAAAATGTTCAGTAAAATAAGGTATCATCGCTTCCAACACACGCGGATCCATGGGTGTGGTGGCATTGTTATCTAAGTAAATCGGTAATTTCAACATAATACTAAAAGTTTATAATCTCTGTACAACACAAAATTACTGCAATTCGTTCTATAAATTTGGGCGCAAATTCGTTGCCGGGTTGTTTTTCCACAATTCGTAAAGTATGCATTAAAATAAGATACTATGTTAAAAATTGAACATATCGGCATCGCTGTAAAGCAGTTTGAAACCTCCATTCCCCTGTTTGAAAAGCTGCTGGATACCGCTTGTTATCGTAAAGAAACGGTAGATTCTGAAGAGGTAAATACTGCTTTTTTCCTAAAAGGCGAGTCTAAAATAGAGCTTTTAGAAAGTACCGATCCCAATGGCACCATCGCCCGGTTTATTGATAAAAAAGGTGAAGGTATCCACCATATCGCTTTTGAGGTAGCGGATATTACAGCGGAAATGGCCCGTTTACAGGCGGAGGGTTTTGTTTTATTGAATGAAAAGCCCAGGAAAGGGGCTGATAATAAATGGGTTTGTTTTTTACACCCGAAAAACACGAATGGGGTTTTGGTGGAATTGTGCCAGGAGATTAGATGAGGGGATACTGGATGCTGGATACTGGATGCTGGATACTGGATACTGGATGCTGGATGCTGGATGCTGGATGCTGGATGCTGGATACTGGATGCTGGATGCTGGATGCTAGGTGGTAGCTGCTATATATTTGATGTTGGGTGCTGGATACTGGGTTTTGGATATTAGATGGGGGGTGTTGAATATTTTTGGTTAGGATAGATAGATTGTAAAATATAAAATTGCCAGAATGCCTGCCAATAAAAAGCTTGCGAAAAGGATAGATTTTTTTTAGCTGAAATGTAAACTGATTGTTACTCACTGAAGGCCCAGTTTTTCAACGGCTACCTGGGCGGCTATCTGGCTGGCATCTTTTTTATTGTAGCCTTTGCCCATGGCCAGCAATTCACCATCCAGCATGGCATTGATGGTAAACAGGCGGCGGCTGCCTTCCATTCTTTCATCGGCTAATTCAAAAATAAGGGCCTTGCCGTTCTTATTGGCCCAGCCAATCAGTTTGTTTTTCAGGTTTATGTCAATCAGTTCCAGGTCGTCCACAAACATATGCGGGATTACAATCTGGCGAAGTACCCAATTATGTGTTTTGTCGTACCCCTTATCCAGGTAAACGGCACCTACCAATGCCTCAAGGGTATTACCGAATATCTGGCTGCCTTTGAGTGCATTATCAAACTTATTATAGAAAGTAAGTTTACGCAATCCCATTTTCAGTGCAATATCATTCAATTGCTGGCGGTTAACCATTTTGCTGCGCATTTCGGTAAGAAAACCTTCGCCTTTATAGGGGTAACGTTTAAAAAGATAATCAGCTACAATGGCACTCAATATAGCATCTCCAAGATATTCTAAACGTTCATTATTTTCATCGGCCGTTTCTTTTACAGAACGGTGGCTCATGGCGGTACGGTACAATAAAATATTGCCGGACTTAATGCCCAGTGCGTTTTTCAATTGTTTTTCAAATGAAGAATCGTCTGCCTTTCTGAAAAGCTTTTTGAGGAATTGCACGAATTTAAGCTACGTATTTTTTAACAATCACACAAGCATTATGACCACCAAAACCAAAAGTATTACTTAATGCTGCCCTTACGATTCTTTTTTGTGGCTTATTAAATGTAAAATTCAGTTTCGGATCCAGTGCAGGATCATCTGTAAAGTGATTGATAGTAGGCGGAATAATGTCATGTATTACACTTTGTATACAGGCAATGGCTTCTATCACGCCCGCTGCACCAAGGCAATGGCCGGTCATGGATTTTGTGGCACTGATATTCAGTTTATATGCATGTTCACCAAATACTTCTGTAATGGCTTTTGCTTCGGCACCATCGCCTAATGGGGTTGAGGTACCATGTGTGTTGATATAATCTATTTCGTCAGGCCGCATACCGGCATCTTTCAATGCGGCAATCATAACGTTACGCGCACCCAAACCTTCCGGATGGGGGGCAGTTAAATGATAAGCATCGGCAGTAGCGCCGCCGCCGGCTAATTCGCAGTATATTTTAGCACCCCTTTTAATAGCGTGCTCATACTCTTCCAATACCACAACGCCTGCCGCTTCTCCCATAACAAAACCATCACGGTCCTTGTCGTAAGGCCGGCTGGCTGTTTTAGGGTCATCATTGCGTTCGCTCATGGCTTTCATGGCATTAAACCCTCCAACGCCGGCCATGCTGATTACCGCTTCAGACCCGCCGCTCAGGATGATATCGGCTTTACCTAATCGGATAGTATCCGCCGCCGCAATTATCCCATTGGTACTGGATGCGCAGGCACTCACAACGGCAAAGTTGGGGCCACGAAAACCATGTCTCATCGAGATCTGGCCCGCTGCGATATCCAATATCATCTTGGGAATAAAGAAAGGATTGAAACGGGGGGTGCCATCTCCCTTGGCAAAGTTGATTACTTCATCCTGGAAAGTGGTTAATCCGCCTATACCGCTGGCGAAGATTACGCCTGCCCGGTCTACATCTACATTTTCTTTGCTGATACCGGCATCTTTAACAGCCATATCACTGGCAACGATGGCCAGTTGTGCAAAGCGGTCTAATTTCCGGGCTTCTTTCCTGTCCATAAACTCGGTAGGATCAAAACCCTTCACTTCACAGGCAAAACGTGTTTTGAATTTAGCCGCATCAAATAAAGTGATGCTATCAGCACCCGAAACACCGTTGAGCAGCCCGTTCCAATAATCATTCAGATTATTTCCGAGTGGCGTCAGCGTTCCGATTCCTGTAACAACGACTCTTTTTAACTGCATAATTCGTTTCCCATTTGAAGTGATAATCCGCCTTCTTGTGGCATTGATGCCGCAAGAAGGCGGATTAAAATTATTCCATTCTTGGAGATAAGATCTTACTTGGCGTGCTCTTCAAGGTAAGCAACAGCCTGGCCAACAGTTGTGATGGTTTCAGCCTGCTCATCAGGGATGGAGATGTTGAATTCTTTTTCG
>JAYTOS010000232.1:0-1330 GCA_043747705.1 Bacteroidota bacterium | reverse complement strand
CTCCTGTAAACCGTTTCTATTCACCGTTGGTTTTGAATATTGCCAACAGCGAAAGCATCCCTTTAAGCGAATTGGAAAGGATACCCGGAACCGGCAGTGATGGACGCGTTTCCAAAAAAGATATTTTACAATATGTAGCCGATAAAAAAGCAGGTACCCTACCAATCTACCTGCCGCAACCTACGCTTGGAAAAACAGTTGCAATACCGGCGGCAGTTCAGCAAACATCATCCGCAATTCATACGGGCAGTTATGCACCACCTGTTTATTCAGGCAAATCAGCAGATCCGTCTACAGTCGTCTTAACAGGCATTACAGAGATAGTTGAAATGGACAGGATGCGTAAGCTGATTGCCAAACACATGGTGGGAAGTGTGCAAACAAGCCCGCATGTAACCAGTTTTGCAGAAGCAGATGTGACCAATATGGTTTTGTGGCGTAAGAAAGTGAAAGATGAATTTGAAAAGAGAGAAGGCACCAAACTCACTTTCACCCCGATGTTCATTGACTGTTTGGTAACGGTGATGAAGCGTTTTCCGTTGATCAATTGTTCATTGGATGGCGATAATATCATACTTAAAAAAGATATCAATATTGGCATGGCTACTGCCTTGCCTACCGGTAACCTGATTGTACCGGTTATTAAAGGTGCAGATCAATTAAATATTGTAGGATTGAGCAAAGCAGTCAATAACCTGGCTGATGCCGCACGCAATAACAAACTAAAACCCGAAGATACCCAGGGAGGCACTTTCACCCTTACCAATGTAGGTACTTTTGGAAGCCTGATGGGCACGCCCATTATTAACCAGCCACAGGTGGCTATTATGGCTGTAGGGGCCATTAAAAAACGTGCTGTGGTTATCGAAACCGTTGAAGGTGATACAATCGGTATCCGACACATGATGTACCTCTCGCTCAGCTATGACCACCGTATTGTAGATGGCAGCATTGGTGCCGGCTTCTTATCGGAAGTAGCCAAAGAGTTTGAGAATTGGGATGTGAATAAGCAGTGGTTCCATTATCTGTAAGTAACTCTAACACCTGCATAATAGATGAATATTATTTTTCGTAATGCCGTCTTTGTGGTGGCTTTGTTCATATCAATAAATTCTTTTGCCCAAACAGATGGCCTTGGTACCTGGAATGTAGTAAGTACTAAATTTACTTTCAATAAAAAATGGAGTGCTTTTGCGGAGGCACAGCTACGTTCGCAGAAGGTAATACACGATTTTAATTATTATGAATACAAAGCCGGTATTGGCTATAATTTCCCTAAAACTTTATCTGTTCTTTTTGCGATGGGGCGTTATGCCACATTCCAGCCTGA
>JAYTOS010000231.1:0-7467 GCA_043747705.1 Bacteroidota bacterium | reverse complement strand
TTTCAGTTATGGTAAAAGAAGGCCCCGGGCAACTGCCGGAAAGTGGTGTAACGGTATATACAGCCTGTGCAGCAGTATTGGTTGCATTAACCAGTATCTGTGAGATAGTTGATGAAGGAGTAAGTTGTGCCCTGCCACCCACAATTGCCCCAAAAGGAAAGATTACCGGAGTTTGCCAGGTGTACGTTGTATTAGCCGGAACCGGTTTTGGTGAGATAGAGAAAAAAGTACCCGTGCAAATGGTATCAATCACATTATTAATCACAGGAACAGGACTTACAGGAACAGCAATAGTGAAAATACTACCTACACAACCCAGGGAGGCAGGTGTAAGAAAATACGTAGCGGTATCTGAAATGTTATTGGTACTAAGTAAGGTTTGTCCAATCGTTTGCTGACTGATGGGTTGGGCACTGGCACCTGTTAAACTATATAAAGGGCTTTGCACTGGTGCACTCCAGGTGTAGATAGTTCCTGTGGGAACATTCACCGGTGCATAACTAAAAGGAGTACCGCTACAAACAGCAGCCAGTAACTGGTTGGCTACTACGGGAACAGGATTTACCGTTACAATTATAGTAAAGGAAGCACCGGTACAAGTGCCCGACACAGGTGAAACTGTATACGTTACCGTAGCCGGATTTAATGTTTGATCAGTCAATAACTGGCTGATATTATTTTGCGGATTTACCTGGGCCGTAGCACCCGTAACAGATCCAACAGGATTAATCACGGGATTACCCCAGGTATATTGGGTACCTGAAGGAACATTAACCGGACTAATAGTAAAAGCAGTATTACTACAGATAGCCACATTTTGGTTGAAAATGCTTGGCGTTGGATTAACGACTACGGTAACGATTTGATTATTAGAACAACCATTGGCTGTAAGAACATAATTATACGTAACGCTCACGGCCACCGCAGATGTATTGACCAGCAGTTCTGAAGGATTGGCAGTACCATTGCCCGGGCCATTACTGATGGATGGCAAGACAGGCCGGCTCCAGCTAAAAACAGTTCCCGCTGTATTCGACTGCTGTGTATAAGCAAAGGTTGAGCCGCTGCAAATGGCCGGTGGATTTAAAGCACTCGTCAGCGATGGTGTGGGATTAATGGTTACCACTACATTTTGATTATTCACACAACCATTAGGTGTACTAAGGGAATAATTATACGTTACCGGAATAGGATTAGTGGTGGTGTTGATTAATGTTTCATTTGGATTATTAATACCACTGGCAGCAGAATTACTAATACCCGGTACCACGGCTCTTGTCCAACTGAAGCTGGTACCTGGGGTAACACTTGTGGGAGCATAACTAAAAACTGTATTACTGCAAACAGGCACAGGTGTAAGCGTGCTGCTTAGTACAGTCGGTGGATTTACAGAAACAGGAACTGTTTGCGTATTGGTACATCCATTAGCTGTGGTTAAAGTATATGCATAGTAAACAACAACGGGTAAATTGGTAATATTGGTTAAAGGTTCATTCACACCCCCCGAACCAACTGTAGGGCCCTGGCTAATTGCACTATTATAAAATCTTTTCCATACAAAGCTGTTGCTATTGGCACTCGTAGGTGTATAAATAAAATTAGCTCCACTACAAATACCGGGAGGTGCTGGATTACTGAGAACTGCAGTAGAACTAGCCGCAGTAACATCAACATCCACAAAAAAAGGGCTACCCGGACAACCGTTAGAATTGGGTGAAACTGTATATTCCATTCTTTCAGTAGAGGCACCATTATTGGTTAGTTTTTGTCCAATATATAATTGACCAACCGAAACAGCACTGCCTCCGGTAACAGCCGTTCCTGATGTTATCTGAATAGGAGTGGCCCAAGTATATAATGTTCCATTGGGAACATTATTGGGAGATGAGATAAAAGTATTCCCGCTACAAGAAGTAATAACAGGTTGGTTAGTAACATTGGGAACAGGGTTTACAAACACACTCACGTTCTGGGTATTAGAAGAACAATTGACCGAGCTATTGGTGAGTTTAAACGAATAATTTACTAAAATGGGTAGTAAAGTGGTGTTTACCAATAATTCGTTGATAGTGTTGCTATTGTTATTTATACTAGCTGGATTACTGATTCCAACAACCGCAGCCCTTGACCAAGTAAAACTATTAGCATTCTGGGAAGTGGCTGAATAGCTAAAAAAAGAACCGCTACAAATTGAAGGAGGCGTTAAGGTGCTGCTTAAAAAAGGAGTTGGATTTACAACCACCGATACATTCTGATTACTGGTGGAACAGCCATTAGCAGTCACAGTATAATTATAAATTACGGTAACAGGGTTAATGGTCGTATTATTCAATATTTCATTCGGATTAAAGCCTCCCTGATTACCTGGATTACTGATACCTGTAACAGCAAGCCTGCTCCACGCAAAAGTAGCACTACCCGTTACACTTGTAGGTGTATAGCTGAAAGCTGCACCACTACAAATAGAAGGCGGCGTATTACTTGAATTCAGCACCGGCAAAGGATTTACAGTTACCACTAACTGGAACGTGGTATTATTTGAAGTCGTTACCACATACGTAGCAGATGCCTGTGCAGTGGTGGTATTCGTTAAACCCTGCGATACAGAACTTTGTGCACCTGCTTGTGCAGATCCGCCCGTTATCGCCCCGGCAGAAGGTAAAATAACAGGCGAAGCCCATGTATAGGTTGTACCGTTAACTGCACCCGGTTGGATAAAATTAAAGGGGGTGCCACCACAGGTAGCAATCTGAAATGATTGTTGGGAGTATCCGTTATAGAAAGAAAAAACAGCAAGAAGAATACACGTTATTCTAATTACGCAAACATTTTGAAAATTAGGTCGGATCTTCACAGCTCTGGCCATAGATAGTGGATATAGGATTTTGGTAGGCAAAAATTAGTAAAAAAACCACTGCGGTATACAATAAATTTTATATGAGTATGGCACACACCCCTAACTTCTATAGTAAATACGGCCGGTTTATGTTAGAAGATACCTGTTTGGCAAACATTGTTGCCTCAATAACCGAAAATTTAAAGGTCGTTGCTGGTTGGGCCTGAAAAAGCAACGGTCACACAAACCTATTCAACATCTGTTGATCAATTCTTTTGGGTTTCCAGGTAAGTTTATCCACCAATACCCATACGCTTTTTGAGCTGATGATCTTTTTTTGGTCCGATACACGGATGATCTCACAATGCCTGTTCCAGGTAACGGCAGAATGTTCACCCGTCCAGGTCCTGATCAGCAATGTATCATTCAAAAATGCAGAAGCGAGATAGTCTATCTCATGCCGCCTTACCACCCACAGCAAATGGTCATGCAGTTCAGATGAGGGCCTGCTGTTCCAATGTTTATTCGCTATATCCTGCATGAATTGAACATACACTACATTGTTCACATGGCCCAGGCTATCTAAGTGCTCCGGTAACACGGCAATTTCATATTCAAAAAAAGAAGGAGTAACCATGTAAATGATTAGTTGAAGAATAATAAAAAATATGGATCGGCAGCGAGAATAATCAAACTGCCCTTACCGGTAAATATCCAAAAGCCCATCGGGCAGTGTTACATGCACCTGTTTCTTTTTATGATCAATTTTATCTAATGTCTCTGCATGCAATGGTATCAGGGCTTCATTACCATTCAGGCTTATGCGGAGCAATACCTGGTGCGGTTGTTCAATCACTTCTTCTATCGGCCCCAGGTTACCTTCTTCACAGATCAACTGAAAACCCAGTAAAGAGATCGGTGCGGATTTTCCTGCCAGTTTTCTAAAGTCATCATCCAGCAGCCATACATTTTTTTTTGACAACCGGTTAGCCGATTCTTTGGTATCAATCGTTTCTAATTTTACATAGATTTCTTCATGGTCTTTTGCCTTCGACGATTCTACAAAATAAGGCAGGTATGAGCCTTTGTTTTCTTCAATAAAAATGGCTTCCACCCCTGTTAGCATGGTTTTCTTGCCCAATGCATGCTTGAGTATCACTTCACCCTTCAATCCAAAACCCGCTACGATGCGGCCTATGTTAATGTATTCATTCATCGGGTGCAAATTACGATTACTGGGGAGGAAGTGTAAAAGTCAAAATTAAAAAACCCGAAACTTTCGTTTCGGGTTTTCGCAAAAGGAATATTGTTAGTCCTTCTTTTAAGCTTCAGTTGTTGCTTCCGCAGCACCTTCAGTTGTTGCTTCTTCCTGTTTAGTTTCCACTTTTTTTACAACCGGAACATAAACTTTCTTAGCTCTTTGGGTGTTCCTGTGCTCGCTTGAACGACGGGTAATGTTAGCTTCGTGCTCTTCATGCCATGTCTGGAATTTAGTCATAGCTGCAGCTTGATCGAACAATCCCAAATTCACACCTCTTAACAGGTGTTTCAGGTACAATACTCCCTTGAAAGAGAGAATTCGGCGTACAGTATCGGTGGGTTGAGCACCTTTGTTCAGCCACTCCAGTGCTTTTTGACGGTCTAGCTGGATAGTTGCGGGTACTGTAAGCGGGTTGTAAGTTCCAACCTTCTGGATAAACTTACCATCTCTTGGTGCACGTGCATCGGCCACTACAATAAAGTAGAAAGGACGCTTTTTACTACCGTGTCTCTGTAGTCTCATTTTTACTGCCATGTTAAATAGAAATTTAAAGGCGTTAAGAAATTGGTTAATCCGGCTAAGAATAGCCGGGCGACAAAAGTAATGGGAAATCTGATTTCAGCCAAGTTTGTATGTAAAGGATTTGTTACAATCCGCGTGGGAATGTTGAATATTCAATATTAAAATGCCCTATTTCCGCATTCCTTTCATCCCCGGAAAGCCTTTCATGGGCATATTATTCATCATTTTCATCATCTGTTTCATCTGGTCGAACTGCTTCATAAAGGCATTGATCTCGGCAATATCCTTTCCACTGCCTTTGGCAATCCGCTGTTTCCTGCCGGGTGTGAGCGAATCGGGGTTGGCCCTTTCAAAAGGCGTCATGGAACTGATCATGGCCTCAATACCCTTAAATGAATCATCATTAATATCTATGTCCTTCACAGCTTTACCTACACCGGGTATCATGCCCATCAGGTCTTTCAGGTTACCCATTTTCTTGATCTGCTGTAACTGGTCCATAAAATCCTGGAAATCGAACTGGTTTTTCCGGATCTTTTTTTCCAGTCTTTTGGCCTCAACTTCATCATATTGCTCCTGGGCTTTTTCTACCAGGCTGGTAATATCACCCATGCCCAATATCCTTTGGGCCATCCGCTCGGGATAAAATACATCGAGCGTATCCATTTTCTCGCCACTGCTTACAAATTTGATGGGTTTGTTTACCGTGTATTTGATAGATAAGGCTGCCCCACCCCTTGTATCGCCATCCAGCTTGGTAAGTACTACACCGGTAAAATCAAGGCGGTCATTAAATGCTTTGGCGGTGTTTACGGCATCCTGGCCAGTCATGGAATCTACTACAAACAATATCTCGGCCGGTTTTACGGCAGCTTTAATATCAGCAACTTCTGTCATCATGGCTTCATCAATAGCCAGGCGGCCGGCAGTATCTATGATGATGACATTTTTATTTTTTGATTTCGCTTGTTTTATCGCATTCAATGCAATTTCTACTGCATTTTTATTTTCTCTTTCACTGTAAATATCCACACCTACCTGTTCGGCCAATACGGTTAACTGATCAATCGCTGCCGGCCGATAAATATCTGCCGCAACCAATAATACCGACTTTCCTTTTTTGGTTTTCAGGTAATGCGCCAACTTACCGGTGAACGTTGTTTTACCACTACCCTGTAAACCCGCAATCAATATCACAGCAGGGTTTCCGCTGATGTTGAATTCTGCTTCAACACCGCCCATCAGTTCAGCCAATTCATCTTTTACGATCTTGATCATCAATTGCCCGGGGCTGATGGCATTGATTACTTTTTCACCTACTGCTTTATCCCTTACCTTATCGGTAAATTCTTTGGCAATCTTAAAGTTCACATCCGCATCAATTAATGCACGGCGGATATCTTTTACCGTATTGGCAATATTGAGGTCGTTAATGCGGGCTTCGCCTTTGAGGTTTTTAAAGGCGGATTCTAATTTTTCACTTAAGGAATTAAACATGATCGCAGATTCTTAGGATTTTTAGTATGATTTCGCGGATATCTTTTACCGTATTGGCATTATTTAAGTCGTTGATGCGGGCTTCGCCTTTCAGATTTTTAAAGGCGGATTCTAATTTTTCACTTAGGGAATTAAACATGATCGCAGATTCTTAGGATTTTTAGTATGATTTCACGGATTCTTTACTAGTGAGATCATTTTATAATTTGTTATTTACGAAACGCTTTACCTGTAAGCTTTGGGTTCCGAAATTAATCAACAAGCCTACTTCCATATTAAACACTTTCAGGTAATTAATGATTTGGTTATAGTGAATCTTCTCAAATTGATGGATCGCTTTTAACTCAACCAGGATTTTTTCTTCCACTAAAATATCAACTCTTTTTTTGCCAATAAGTTTGTCCTTATAATAGACCGGAAGCTCTTTTTCACTTTCAAACAGAAGTCCCGATTCTGTCAATTCCAATAACAATGCCCGATGAAAGATATTTTCTGTAAAATTTCCTCCACCCAGATTTCGATGAACTGTCATTGAAGCACCGATAATTTTTCGGGTTTCTTCTGCATATTTAAAATTATTCCCCATAATATCAAAAAATGAATACAACCAGGGTTATATTCACTCTCGGGGAGTGCAAATATAAATTGTAGCGGGGATTTGAAAGATTTTAAATACTCCGTATTAATACGTAATCGTAGCAGGGATTTCACGGATTTTAATCACAGATTTCGGGGATTATAATCACGGATTGGAGGGATTTTAGTAGGATTGGGAGGTATCCGTGAAATCATATGATTTATTATTTATTTTGTTGCTTAATTTATAACGTCTAGCCGATAACTGAAGCTGAATAGCGAAAAAAAAGTTGATGCTGCGTACTGTCAGCCAGTTTTTTCGCCAAACCTGTTGTTGAACTAAACCTACGGTAGCTTTTCTTCCTTATCGTAACTTTAAGAAAACAATTTAATTATGACAACGAAAAAAAACAACCCGAGGAACTAAGGTATAATAAGTTTCTCCATCGAGCCTGCCGTAAAGTTAATGGATTTGAGACATTACTTCAGCGCTTCGAACGAAACATCAGTATTCTTGGTCGAAGCCCTCGCACTTTTGATAATTACAGTCGCCATATCGCTGCCATGGCACTTCACTTTGGATGCCTGCCTACTGAACTAGATGAAGATCAGATTAAGGATTATTTATACGAATTACAGCAACGCAGCAAAACACCTTCACAAACTTATTTCAAATATACCGTTTATGGCCTTAGGTTTTTATTAAAAGGTGAAGGCCTTCCGTATTCTCATTTGCATTTACCTGCTATTAAAAGAGATAAAAAGCTGCCCACTG
>JAYTOS010000230.1:0-17583 GCA_043747705.1 Bacteroidota bacterium | reverse complement strand
TGAATAGTGAGTAATATCGCTGAAATTACTGATGTTACTCACAACTGACGACTCACTACTCACTTGAAATATGACAACTTACAATTAACATAGCACTAGATATTGGATACTGGATACTGGATATTATATATTGGGTACTGAGGTTGACGGCTATTTTAATTATACAAATTATAGGTAAATCAAAAATCTGCGATGACGCATCCATATACATATATTGATCCCAATGCAAGGCTGGCACCCAATGTAAAGATTGACCCCTTTACCGTTATCCATGGCGATGTTCAGATTGGCGAAGGCACCTGGATTGGAAGTAACGTAACTATAATGGATGGAACAAGGATTGGAAAAAACTGCCGTGTATTTCCAGGGGCGGTATTAGGCGCCATTCCGCAGGATCTTAAATTCAGTGGCGAAAAAACCTCCGTAGAAATTGGCGATAACACAACCATCCGCGAATTTGTAACCATTAACCGTGGCACAGAAGACCGGGGTAAAACCCGGGTAGGCAGCAATTGTTTAATCATGGCTTACAGTCATATTGCGCACGATTGCACCATCGGTAATTATTGTATTATGAGCAACAGCGTGCAGGTTGCCGGCCATGTTACTATGGGCGATTGGGCAGTAATTGGCGGTGTAAGTGCCGTACACCAATTTGTAAATATCGGACAGCATACCTTTATTGCGGGTGGCAGCCTTGTTAGCAAAGATGTACCGCCTTATATAAAAGCTGTACGCAATCCATTAAGTTATGGCGGCGTAAATAGTGTGGGATTGAAGAGAAGGGGTTTTCCCCTGCAACAGATCAATGGCATATTAGATGTGTATCGTACCATATACAATAAAGGTTTTAATACTTCCCAGGCTCTTGAATTTATTGAAGAAGAATTACCTGCAACAGACGAAAGAGATGAAATAGTAACCTTCATACGCGAAAGCGGCAGGGGAATTATTAAGCGGTTTGTTAAAGGCGCTACAGAAGAAGATTAACCCCGGCTCCCTGAAGGAGAAGTTTTATGTTTTACACGCTACTACTTAACTATGCCTCATTCCGAAGATACTAACCTGGTTATTAATTCCCACTTTAGTGGGCCAGGGGGGGTGCAGTTAGGGGGTATTTGCTTAACCGATGCGGGCAAACGCTTTAACCGCGACTGGATATTCCGTCACGTAAATTACATATTTGAAACAGGTAGGTCTTATGCCATCACTGGCCCAAATGGCAGCGGTAAAAGCACGTTACTTCAGGCGATAGCCGGAAGCATGAATCTAAGTGAAGGCAGTTTGATATATCAAAACAAATATCCGGTAACCAACACCATTGATCCTGAAAAAACTTATCAGCATATTTCTATTGCTGCCCCCTACCTGGAATTGATAGAAGAGATGACTGCAAAAGAATTTCTTCATTTTCATCATCAGTTCAAGCCCTTACTTTCTGGTGTCACTATTGCTGAGATCCTTTCCATTATTGGTTTAGAAAATGCAGCTGATAAACAGATACGCTATTTTAGCAGTGGCATGAAACAACGCATTAAACTGGCGCAGGCGATCTTCTCAAATGCTCCTGTATTGTTATTGGATGAGCCCTGCACCAATTTAGATACTTCCGGCTACCAATTGTACCATGAACTGATAGTTAACTATTGCCAGGATAAACTTATTATCATTAGCAGCAATGATGTTCAGGAGATGAATTTCTGTATAGAGAGGTTGCATATATTAGACTACAAATAAATAATTACACACTATAAAGTGTAAAAAAGCGGCTGATTCGCAGATTAACTTTCCTTTATCTGCGAATCAGCCGCTTTTTATTTTAGAACCGCTGCTATAACACGCAATAAATAATTAAATTTAGTCACTCATAACCCCTTCAAGTACCGAAATATGAAAGAACGCCAATCTAACCGACGGAATTTTATTAAGCATACGGCTGCTGCATCAGGTATGGCATTGTTTGCCGGCCTGTCGAATAAAGTTATTGCCCGCGCAGCAGGAGATGTAATAAATCCGATACCCGCACCAATTAGGATACGTTTTTCCGTTATTAATATCAACCATGCGCATATTAACTCTATGACCGAAGCCGTTAAAAGAGGCGGCGGTGAATTGGTTTCACTCTATGCAAAAGAACCCGAACTGGTAGCTGCTTTCACCAAGCAATTTCCTGAAGTAAAGGTTGCAGGCAGTGAAAGAGAAATTTTAGAAGATAAAACCATACAGGTAATTCTCAGTTCGGGTATTCCCGATGAACGTGCGCCATTGGGTATCCGTGTAATGCAACATGGAAAAGATTATATGGTTGATAAGCCCGGCATTACCACGCTTGAGCAACTGGCCGAAGTACGGCGTGTTCAAAAAGAAACCAAACGTATCTATTCCATTATGTATAGTGAAAGGTTTGAGAACCGCGCAACTGTTAAAGCCGGTGAGCTGGTAAAAGCAGGAGCCATCGGTAAAGTGATACAGACCATCGGACTGGGGCCGCACCGCATGACACCTAAATCACGTCCCGAATGGTTCTTCGATAAAAAAAAGTATGGGGGGATCATTACAGATATTGGCTCGCATCAATTTGACCAGTACCTTTTTTTTACAGGTACTACCCAAGCGAATGTAGTGGCCTCACAGATTGGCAATACCCATCACCCGCAATATCCGAAGTTTGAAGATTTTGGTGATGTGATGTTGAGCGGCAATGGGGGTATGGGATATATTCGTGTGGATTGGTTTACACCGAATGGATTGGCATCATGGGGAGATGGACGGCTTACTATCCTGGGCACGGACGGGTTTATTGAAATACGCAAGAATATTGATATTGCATCCGGCCATACCGGCGGAAACCATCTTTACCTGGTTGATCAGAAAGAGACACGCTATATTGATTGCAGCAAAGAACCTCTGCCGTTTGGTGAACAGTTTGTTGATGATGCGGTTAACCGAACAGAAACAGCCATGCCACAGGAGCATTGTTTTCTCGCAACCGAGCTGGCGCTGAAGGCTCAGAAATTTGCGAAAGTGGTTAATCTTACGAAATAATAAAACATAGCCGCAGAGATTTTCCCATAGAATGAATTGATCATGGTAAGTATTGAAACTTTTAGAAAGTTAGCCCTCTCTTTTCCCAACACAGATGAACACCCGCATTTTCATCTGCCATCGTTCAGGGTTAGGAAAAACATATTCGCAACACTTTGGCAGAAAGAGAACAGGGCTATGCTGAAATTTTCTTTGATTGACCAATCTGTTTTCTGCTCTTATGATACGGCTGTTTTTTTCCCGGTTCCCGGAGGATGGGGTAAGCCGGGGGCTACTTTCGTTGATTTAAAAAAAGTGAGGAAGGATATGTTTACAGATGCGTTGACTACCGCTTACAACAATGCCGTTTCAAAATTACCCGCCAGTGCTAAAAAGAAGTAGTAAGGTTTTTGAAACATACAATACCATAGGAAAGGAATCAGGTAACATAGCATTAACTATGCATTCTTTGCTTTGTCCAACTGCTACTATGTGTTTCAATTAGCTTTAACAGAAAAACATACAAATCGCATGAAAGATTCAGACATTGAACAATTATTAAAAGATGGCGAAGGCTATAACCTGAACCTGGGGCATGTGCTGGAGTTTTTAATGGCACGTACCATTGCCAATTCTTTTTTATCTTCTGAAATTTTAAGGCGGCAGATAGAACTGGAGCAACTGATCAAAAATGGTACTATTGATCATGAGAAAGCAGCACAGGAGTTTACTGAGTTATGCAGGCAACTATCAGACAATGCCACCGCTGAGAAAAATAATATAATCAGTGAATTATTTTTTTTAAACAAGGATACATGAAAAAATAACTATCCAGATTTATTATTTGAAAGCAATTAACTTACTTATTGAAAAATAATCAACACCATTGAACCGAATTGACCGGGTAACTGCTATACTCATTCAGCTGCAATCAAAACGTGTGATAAAAGCGCAGGAAATTGCAGATAGGTTTTCCATCAGCCTGCGAACTGTTTACCGCGATATTAAAACCCTGGATGAAGCCGGCATTCCCATTCTTGGCGAAGCGGGCAAAGGTTACGCAATTATGGAGGGTTACCGGTTACCGCCTGTTATGTTTACCAAAGAAGAAGCCACTGCTTTTTTAACTGCCGAAAAATTAATAGAAAAACTTACTGATACCTCAACAAGGGAAGCTTACCAGGCTGCCATGTTTAAAATAAAATCTGTTTTGCGTTTAACCGAAAGGGACCATCTTGAAAACATGGAGCAATATATTGAAGTGATAGACAGCCCCTATTTTTCAAAAACAAAAAATGAAACTGCTTACCTGCAAAACATTTTACAGGCTATTTCTGCGAAATCTGTTATTAATATTGACTATTTCGCCGAACATAGCCAGCAAAAAACTAACCGTAATATTGAACCTATTGGTATTTTTTTTATGGGCAGATACTGGTACCTGATTGCTTATTGTATGTTGCGGAAAGATTACCGGAATTTCAGGGTTGACCATATCAAATACCTCTCTATCACTGCCATTCATTTTGAAAAAGAACACCCTGCCCTACGGTCTTTTTTATCGAGGGTTTCCAAAGAAAAAGAATTACATACCATCGTCATACAGGTTGAAAGGCCGGCTGTTAAATATTTGGGGGAACAAAAATTTTATAATGGTTTTGTTTCACAAAAAGAAGTGGGCGATACAATGGAAATGACTTTTATCACCGAATCGCTGGAAGGTTTTGCCAGGTGGTATATGCTTTTTGGGGAGCGGGCCGATATTATCACTCCTAAAAAATTAACCCTCATCGTAAAAAAGAACCTGGATGCCCTTTCAAAAAAAATAAAATAACTTTTACACTGTTGACATAAGGCTGTCACTACCCCGGAGTTTCTTTGTTCTACAAACCAAAAACGAAACTTTATGTCACAGATCAAACAATTTCAAAAAGAATTGGAAAGAGAAGCCGGTATCACACGCAAAATGCTTTCGGTAGTACCTAACGACAAGTATGACTGGCAGCCACATCCAAAAAGTATGACCATCAGGCAATTGGCTAATCATATTGCCGAGTTGCCTGTGTGGATAGGAATGGCACTGAATACCAGCGGACTTGACTTTGCTGATAATCCGTACACACCAACAACCATCAATGATACGAAAAGCCTGGTAGCGTATTTTGAAAAAAATCTTATCGAAGGCAGGGAAGCATTGGCCGCAGGAAAAGAGGAAACATTAAGTGAATTATGGACATTACGTAATGGCGAAGAGGTCTACAGTAAAGAATCCAAAACTGATATAATAAGAATGACTTTTAACCAGGTCACCCATCACCGCGCACAACTGGGTGTTTTCCTTCGGTTACTGGATGTGCCTATTCCAGCCAGTTATGGACCGAGTGCGGATGACCTGAGCTTTTAATTATTATTTCTCCGTAGTGTTTCTTCACTAAACACTACGGAGAAAATTTACTGGTTACCAATACAACAATTACGGATGCTTATTTTATGAGAAATGCCATTTACCAGGTATGATTTTAGTTTTTAAAACAACGGTTACAACCTCTGCAAAAATTAATATACTCAAACCGTATCTTGACGGGTTATTACCATGCGCATGCTGGAATTTTGATCTTATGGATTGTGATAACATTTTACGGGTTGATAGTGCGGATGATCTGTCAACATTAATTATCAGTACATTAAATGAATTCGGATTTTCCTGTATAGCGTTAGATTAAAGTGGCCCTACTTTTCTTTTTACAGGTAGTTTTTCCTCTTCGCACTTAGCTGTGATACTGAACCTAAATAATATTATCTTCAATTCACATAAACAGGCTGCCTTTCGCCCGGCTGAATAAATTCTAACCATTATTATAAAATGAAAAATATAATCACTGATGCTGTAAAATACATGAAGCAATACTTATTTATTGCACTATGTATTTGCTTTACGGCAGCAGGCTTTACCCAGTCCGTATCCCGGCGGCTCTTATTGCGTGATGAAGGAATCTCACAACTGAGTTATATAGATATGGCGAACCCAAAAAACAATTGGTATACCCCCATCCCTACGGGCCGCGATATACAATTAGTGGGGCAAGGAAGAGTGCTTGTGGGAACAGGCAATGGATATGAAGAACATGATATTGTAACCGGTAATAAAGTATATGAATTAAATTCTTTCCCGGGCACTATTGCGGCGCGTAGGTTGCGCAATGGCAATACTTTGCTTACAGGTGTAAACTGGCAGGGCAAACAAGGTATTGTATTGGTAGAAGTGGATATAAGTGGTGCAGTAAAACATATGATCGTTTACGCCGGATTTACTTATGTACGGTTGGTTCGTGAAACGCCCTCGGGTAGTTTTCTGATTACAGCCGATGATACGGTGTTTGAAGGAAATGCAACAGGAGATATTCTTTGGCAGGCAAAAATTACCGGTATAGACAAACCCCATGCCTGGCAGGCTTTGCGCCTGGCAAACGGCCAAACAGTGGTAAGCACCGGTTATGCGGCAAACCTTCAATTTTTTTCAAAAGATGGCGTATTGGTTAATATAATTACCGGCCCAGCAGCAGTAAAACCAAATTTTCATGCGGGTTTACAAATCCTTCCCAATGGAAATTATGTAGTGATCAATTGGCAGGGGCATGGTCCGAATTTCGGAAGCAGTGGCACACAATTATTAGAATATACTGCCGCAGGTAAACTTGCCTGGTCATGGCAGCAGGATGCTGCTAAATTCTCATCACTGCACGCAGTGATTATCTTAGACGGATTAGAGACTGATTTGCTACATATAGAAAATATTGACGGTGTGCTATCACCTGTAAAACCAGCACGCTGAAGTGTATTATATTTGGGCGATATGGGTTATTTACGTTTTTATTACAACGATACAAAACTTAGTTACTTCCATATTTTATAATTAAGCCGGAACTTTTTTTCCTGTAGCCATGCACGCCAGTCAATAAATAAAAGGCCTGCCACCAGCAAGATCCCAAAGAGCAGGCCGAGCGCCGATTTCCAGGAGATGGCACCCTCCAGTATACCTGCCGTATTTTCAGCTGCATATTTCCCCATAAATACCGCTGCCGTGTCACTGATGAATTTACCTACAATAAAAGCAGGAATAATTAAACGGGGTTTCATCTTTGCCATTCCCCCGGCAATAAATAAAGGTGTGGTGGGTAATGGCAACAGGGAATAGGTAAGGATGGCAAGCTGGCTTTTCCAGCCTTTCTCTTTTAGTTTCTTTCCTAAAAATTGTACATCTGCATTCTTGGCCGGATTAAATATTTTACTGGCTATTTTCGGAATGTATAAAGTGAGTATATATCGTCCAAGTACAGAACCTGCCACGCCAACTAAAATAACCACCCAAACATTTAATTTGAAATAAATCTGCAGGAAAACCATCACCACAAATGCAGGCGGAAGCGGAAAAGGTACAATATCAACTGCACAGGCTGCTAAAAAGACTATTATATATTTTAACCACATATGCTATTGGGATATCACCTGTTACTACAAGTTAATAAAATTATACTATAGCCCTTGTCATTTAATGTGTAGAAAATAATGCCCACAGAATACTGGTTTATTTTTTGTTGAATTTGACGACAAGTAAATCTACATGAATAAGATACCCGCAGTAACCCTTCTCTTCTGGATAATGAAGATATGTGCCACCACGTA
Source organism: Bacteroidota bacterium (assembly GCA_043747705.1). GTDB lineage: Bacteria > Bacteroidota > Bacteroidia > Chitinophagales > Chitinophagaceae > Sediminibacterium. The sequence continues at coordinate 9,876 of JAYTOS010000230.1, read as the reverse complement.
AGGTGAAACTGCCGGCGACCTGTTATCAATGACATTACATGTTGGATACGCGATCAGCTCCCTAATATTAATAAGCGTATTCGTGGTAACATTGATTGCCCAGCTTTTCTCCAAGCGGTATATACCTGTATTGTATTGGGCGATTATTCTTTCAACCAGTACGGCATGCACTACCATGTCGGATTATATGGATCGAACAATAGGTGTGGGTTATGCTATGGGATCGCTTATACTCATAACCATTCTCATAATCATTCTTTTTCTCTGGTATAAAAGTGAAAAGTCATTATTGGTAACAAACATTAAAACGTTCAGGGGTGAATTATTTTACTGGATGGCTATCTTATTTTCAAATACACTGGGCACGGCCTTAGGTGATTTTCTGGCAGATAATTCGGGACTGGGTTTTGGAGGAGGTGCCATCCTGATAGGGAGTTTATTAACCTTAGTTGTGTTAGCACATTATTTTACAAAGATTTCATCGGTAATCCTGTTTTGGATTGCATTCGTATTAACACGGCCTTTTGGTGCAACCTTCGGCGACCTGCTTACTAAAGTTCCTGAAAAAGGTGGGCTGGGTTTTGGAACCAAAGGCTCCTCGCTAATATTGTTTGCCATTCTTGCCGTACTGATTATGTATACATCCTTCAGGCAAAAGCAAGTTTCCCAGAAAGAAATAAATAACGTTTAGCAGTAAAAATTTTGCATTATATAAGCCTGTGGGTTTATTCGAAAAATCTACCTCCTGCTTGCAATCAACAAATTCAGGTCCGTATATTTTAAATCGAACCGCTGACTAATATAAAAATCTGTTACTGCGCCTTTGAACATATAAATTCCTTCGCGAAGATTAAATTTGTGCCAAACCATTTCTTCAATCCCCCCTTCATCACTTATTTCCAATATCAGGGGCATCAACACATTGCTGATGGCCTGGCTGGCAGTACGTGCAAAACCGCTGGGTATATTAGGCACACAATAATGGATCACATCATGCTTTAGAAAAGTAGGCTCTTCATAACTGGTGAGTTCGCTGGTTTCAAAACAGCCACCACGGTCAATAGCCACATCAATAATAATACTACCTGGGCGCATAGCTGCCACCATTTCTTCGGTGACCACCACCGGGGCCCGACCATATTCGTTGCTCAATGCACCCACGGCTACTTCACAGGTCTTTAATTGTTTGGAGAGGATACGTGGTTCCAACACACTTGTCCAGATACGCTGCCCTAAATTATTCTGCAATTGTTTTAAGCGATACACATTATTATCAAACACTTTTACCGATGCACCCAATGCCAATGCGTTTCTTGTTGCAAATTCACCTACGATACCTGCACCAATAATCACTACTTTTGTTGGCGGGATACCACTGATACCACCTAATAAAACGCCCTTCCCTTTATTAAAACTACTCAGGTATTGCCCGGCTATCAGCATTACGGCACTCCCGGCTATTTCACTCATACTTCTAACAATGGGGTAGGTGCCGCTATCATCTTTAAAATTCTCAAAGCTTAACGCGGTGATCCTTTTCTCCATCATCTTCTCTATATATTCTTTCTTTAAAGCCGACAAATGAATGGGGGAAACAATGGTTTGATTTTGCTGCAGCAGTGACATATCCTCTTCTACCGGCGGCGCACTTTTTACCAGGATGGGACATTTGAAAATATCAGCCCTGTCGTACACAATACTGGCACCCGCTTCAGCATAATCTTTATCAGAAAAATGACTACCCACTCCTGCTTTGTGTTCTACTGCCACCTTATTGCCATTGGCCACTAATACACCTACAGCATCGGGCGTAAGTGCAATACGATTTTCCTGGAAAGCGATTTCTTTGGGTATGCCAATATGCAGCTTGGCACCCTGTGGTTTCACATCCAACGTTTCTTCCAGTGTTTCATATGTAAAAGAAGGGCTGATTGAAGGTTTGGTGGCCATGAGCGGGTATTGGTTGATATTTGTTGATGATGGGTATAAAATTACTTTATTTATGGCAGATAGCAGCAACAGTTAGGAGCCTTAAGTCTGGAGTTTGCACTATTGAAAGAAGTTTTTACGCATACCGCTACATCCCGGCTCTCGTAAAAAGCCGGCGGGTATTTTCGTCCAATACCTCAATATGAATATGAAAAGCATCATCGGGCAGCAGGCCCGCCGCTTTCTCCGGCCATTCTATCAGGCAGTATGCCTGGCTAAGCAGGCTGTCTTCCACACCGGCATTTACAGCTTCTTCCTCATCTTTCAAACGGTACCAGTCCATATGATAAATAGTGCCGGCCACTGGGCTGCTGTATTCATTGATAATGGCAAAAGTGGGGCTGCTTATAGCCGATTTTACACCGAGTTCTTCACACAAAGCATGGATTAAAGTAGTTTTACCACTACCCATTTCTGCATGAAAGGCCCAGATTTTTTTGTTTCTCCCCTCTTTCCATAACGAAGCGGCCACCTGCACAAGCTGTTTCAATGTAAAAATTACATCCATTTGGCAAAGATATAGCCCCGCAACAGAACAGATTTGAAACCTTGCTGTATTTATAATCCGTATTTCGATAACAGGCGGCTTGGGTGTGTAGTACCTTTGTTCTATTCATTAATAATTATCTGCCGTGGAGAAAGTAAACTGGAAAGTAGAAGGCATGAGTTGCACAAACTGCGCGCTAACAATAGATAAGTTTCTACAGGGTAAAGGCTTGCAACAGGTGAAAGTAAATTTCATGGGTGGTGATGTGAGTTTTGAAATGCCAACTGAAATACCTAAACAGGAATTAGCCAAAGGCATTGAAGGATTGGGCTATCATGTAGTAACAGGCGATAGCACCGATACAAAAAAAGATACACGCATTTTTAAAAATCATTTACAGCGTTTTCGTTTTTGTATATTTTTTACCGCTCCTTTGATGCTGCACATGATACCAGGTATCCATATCCATTTTTTAATGGACCCTTATGTGCAGCTGGTTTTAACCATTCCCGTATTTATTGTGGGTATGGATTTTTTTGGTCGCAGTGCCATTAACAGTTTATGGAAAGGCATTCCTAATATGAATGTTTTGATAGCATTGGGTGCATTGGCTGCTTTTGGTTACAGCTTATATGGAACACTCATTGGACAAGCAGAACAATATATGTTTTACGAAACAGCTGCTAGCATTATTACTCTGGTATTTCTTGGTAATTGGATGGAAGAGAAATCTGTTGAAACAACACAGGCGGCATTAAAAAAATTAGCAGTAAGCCAGAAAGTTGTGGCTAATATGATTGCCTATGACGACAAACATGAGGAACATATTTTTCCGGTAGAAAGCACCCATTTAAAAGTGGGCGACCTTTTATTGATCAAAACCGGCGAACCCGTACCCATGGATTGCAAGATACTTTGGGGCGAAGCCAGTGTGAGCGAAGCTATCATCAGCGGTGAAAGTGTACCGGTTGATAAAAAAATGAATGACAAACTTATTGGTGGCAGCACCATTGAAAGCGGCACGGTAAAAGCCTATGTAACTGCTGTTGGCGAGGATACTGTGCTATCCAACATTTTAAAGCTGGTAAAAGAAGCCCAGACTGAAAAACCACCTATTCAACAACTGGCTGACAAAATAAGCGCTATTTTTGTACCAGTCGTGATTAGTATTGCACTGCTTACTTTTTTAATCAACTATTTTTTCGGGCACCAGGTTTTCAGTAGTAGCTTATTAAGGGCCATTGCCGTATTGGTTATTTCATGTCCTTGCGCCATGGGCCTTGCAACACCTGCAGCCATCGCAGTCGGATTAGGAAGGGCGGCAAAAAATGGGGTCTTGTTTAAAAATGCCAAAAGCCTCGAAATATTCAACAGCATTACACAGGTGGTGTTTGATAAAACAGGAACATTAACTACAGGGCAGTTTAGTATTTCCGGTTTTCAATTAGAAGAAGTGAGTAGTGAATTAAAGAACCATACAAACATTCACGGCTCACCACTCAATATCCACGAAGAATTCAGGCGCATCGCCTACTCATTGGAAAAATACTCCAATCACCCCATCGCCAAAGCGATTGTAAAAGAATGGAAAATAAAAGACGATATCAGGTGGGCGAAGATTGAAGAGATCAAAGGCCTGGGAATGAAGGCTGTTGATAAAGAAGGAAACGAATACATAGCCGGATCTTATAAAGCAGTAGAACTTCTTACAAAAAACAATTCACACAATATTTATATCACCAGGAATAACCATTTATTGGGATCAATAGATGTTGCAGATGAGATCAGACCAGAAGCAAAAGAAGTGATCAACCTCTTAAAAAGAAAAGGCATCAAAACCATTTTATTGAGTGGCGATAGAAAAGAAAAATGCGAACAGGTAGCTGCTATATTGGGTATTGATGAAGTGTTCGCTGAACAAACGCCTGAACAAAAATTAGCAAAGATTGCCGCCTTAAACCAGCTTGCCCCTACTGCTATGGTAGGTGATGGAATTAATGATGCACCCGCACTGGCCAAAGCAACTGTTGGTATTTCTTTAAGTGATGCTTCGCATATTGCTATGCAAAGCGCGCAGGTTGTTTTGATGAACCATGGATTAAAGAACCTGCCTTTATCGCTGGGCTTGGGAAAACATACCTATATCACCATTAAAGAAAATTTATTCTGGGCATTTGCCTATAATATTGTAGCCATTCCTATTGCTGCCTTTGGATTTCTTAGCCCTGGTTTTGGAGCATTGGTCATGGGGCTTAGCGATGTTGTTCTGGCCATCAATTCTATTCGGTTGAATTTTAAGAAAGTGGTGTAAAAGCATATTAGGTATTATTACCTGTATGATAATCGGCATTACAGCTTAATTTCACGCAAAGGCGCAAAGAAAATTAAGTCGCCAGCTTTCTTTTCTTTGCTCCTTTGCGTCTTTGCGTGAAAATATATTATTAAAACCATGGTAACCCCTCTCTCCATACTCCAACAATACTGGCAACACGATCGCTTCCGCCCCATGCAGGAAGATATCATACAGTCCGTATTAACGGGGAATGATACTTTGGCATTGTTACCAACCGGTGGCGGCAAATCCATTTGTTTCCAGGTGCCTGCACTACTTACAGAAGGGTTATGCTTGGTAATAAGCCCGCTGATCGCTTTAATGCGCGACCAGGTTAACGGATTATTACAAAAAGATATCCCGGCCGAAGTGATACACAGTGGCTTACCTTTTTATGAAGTAAAAAAAATATTACAACAGGCCACACACGGCGATTATAAATTTTTATACCTGTCGCCGGAAAGATTAGAATCATCATTATTCAAAGAATATTTACCTGCCCTCAATATAACTTTACTGGTAGTTGATGAAGCACATTGTGTATCGCAATGGGGTTATGATTTCAGGCCCCCGTATTTACGTATCGCCAATTTACGCGATGAGTTACCGGGCATCCCGGTTATTGCATTAACCGCTTCGGCCACACCTGATGTACAGGAAGATATTACAGAGAAATTAAAATTCGTCAACGGTAAAATTTTCAGGCAGTCTTTTGAAAGACCAAATCTATCCTATAGTAGTTTTTGTATAGACAGCAAGGTTAATAAACTATCTGAGATTTTAAATAAGGTACATGGCAGCAGTATCGTGTATTGCAGCAGCAGGAGGCAAACCAAGGAACTGGCAGGATTACTGCACCTCCAACAAATACCGGCCGACTTCTACCATGCCGGCCTAACACAAGAAATAAGGGATGATAAACAAGAAGCATGGATCAATAACCAAACAAGGGTAATGGTTTGCACCAATGCTTTTGGAATGGGTATTGACAAATCTGATGTACGTTCCGTTATTCATTTTGATACACCTGATTGTTTAGAAAATTATTACCAGGAGGCTGGCAGGGCTGGCAGAGATGGTAAAAAATCATATGCGGTTTTGGTTTATCAAAAAGAAAACCTGGCTGGATTAAGAACATTGCCGGACAGGCGTTTTCCACCTATTCCGGAAATTAAAAAAATATACCAGTCGCTGGCAGACTATTTACAAATACCCGTTGGCATTGGGGAAGGCCAGTATTATGATTTTGATTTGATGGAATTCATTAAGAATTTCAAGCTCGATAGTTTATTGGTGATTAATACTTTGAAAGTATTGGAACAGGAGGGGCACCTTAGTTTTTCTGAAACTATTTTCCTGCCTTCGCAAGTAATTTTTAGTGTTTCGAAAGACGCCTTGTATGAATTTGAAGAAAGTTACCCGCTGTTGGAGCCTATGCTCAAATGTTTACTGCGTACTTATGAAGGCATTATAGATAACCGGGTATCCATTCATGAAAAACAGCTGGCAAGAATATGCCGTTTAACCATTGAAGAAGTAAAAAACCAGTTATTGCAGATTCAATCATTTGGTATAATCGAATACCTTCCGCAGAAAGATACCCCACAGATTCATTTTCTGTTAAACCGTGCATCAGCACAATACCTGCAAATAGACCAGGACCATTACTTACAGAGAAAAAAACAATACACAGAGCGGGTAGAGAATATGATCCGTTATATTGGATTGACAGATGAATGCCGCAGCCGCTATATCGCCAACTATTTTGGTGATAGTGATGCAACAGATTGTGGTGTTTGTGATAATTGCTTAACAAGGAAACGAAAATCTCTTTCTCCGGAAGAATTCAGTTTAATTGAAACACAGGTTACTGCATTACTCACCTCCCCTGTTTCTGTTGATCAGGTAATCAGGCATCTGCAAACATTCAGTAAAGAAAAAATTTGGAACGTTTTGGATTTTATGCAGGGCGAGCAGTTTATTTCTATTGATGAGCAGGGAGTTATACAAAAGAGAGGCTAATTTTTACAGAGAGTTTTATACTTTTCGAAAAAGAAAATCTTTTAGTCATTCAGAATTATTAATGCCTCATTACTAAAACGCCTGCACATCCCGTCTCCGCGTTAAACAAACATTTTTCAAAAAACAATTTTCAATACCTGAGAGTTTTTTTCACCGCTGGAAAGGGCAAACTGAGTTTTCGCAGATCAAGCAGAAATGTGTTTATAATTCTTCTTCTCTTTCCAATAAGAGTATCGCGCCCTGCGGCACAATAAAATATTTCTCCCCTTCATACATCACTTCCGTAGCACCGCTTACGAGAAATAGGGCCAGGTCGCCTTCCCTTGCCTGGAGGGGTACGTATTTTACGTTTTCATCTTCCGACTTCCACGGCTCATCATCAACGGGCATTGGAATGGCATAACCGGGGCCGGTTTTAATGATCTGCCCCTGTTGTACTTTTTCTTTTTCTTGCACACCCGGTGGCAGGTACAAGCCACTGGCTGTTTGCTCGTCAGGCTTGGAGGGGGCGTATGAGTACCCTGTCACCTATTACAATCAGTTTCTTTAATTTGTTATCAAATGTCAGTATCATATGCTTTATATCTATAGTAAAAATTGATGGGTAAAAATATACATTTAGTAAACTATCCCCTGCTGTATGTACCGGCTTTATAAAATATGCGAATTATGTAACTCTTACTTTATAGGAATTCAGTAACTTTCATCGTAATCTTTAACAAAAAATTGCGGCAATACTATGCGAATTGGCGTTGTTTTATCTTTATTTCACGTTAAATAAGTAACACCATGGAAGACAAAAAAAGTAAAATACTATTATGCGAAGATGATACCAACCTTGGTATGGTCTTAAAAAATTACCTGGAACTGAATGATTATGATGTCATACTTGAAAGGGATGGCCGACTGGGGCTTGCCGCTTTTCAGCGTGAAAAATTTGATATATGCCTGCTTGATGTAATGATGCCCAATATGGACGGATTTACTTTGGCCGAAGAAATCCGCGACGTAGATCCTGATATTCCCTTATTCTTCCTGAGTGCCAAAACCATGAAGGATGATATTATACAGGGATATAAACTGGGTGCCGATGATTATATTACCAAGCCATTCGACAGTGAAGTTTTGTTGCTGAAAATCAAAGCTATCCTGAAACGCAATGAAGAAGAAAACCGCATCAACGACAATATTGAATTTGACATGGGCCGGTACCATTTTAATCCAAAGCTTCGTGAATTAAAGCATGATGACCTCACGCAAACACTTTCACCAAAAGAAAATGAATTGCTGAAAATGTTGGCTGAACATAAAAATGACCTTTTGCCACGCGAAAGGGCTTTAAAGAAAATATGGGGCAGTGATACCTATTTTAATGGACGTAGTATGGATGTGTATATTGCCAAACTGCGTAAATATTTGAAGGATGATACGAATATTGAGATCGTAAATATCCATGGAAACGGATTCCGGCTTGTTGCTCCTTAGTAATGTAGTAAGAATATTATAAAAAATACCCCGCTTTGCAGTGGGGTATTTTTTTGTCACTGAGTAACAAAGATTTTCCTTTTGTGACCAGTAGCAATATTCTTAAATAATCAACTGAAGAGATTGGATTGGTGGTCTACCAATGGCTTCCGGCCTAAATGTCCATAGGCCTTCGCAGTTACCTCTCTCCCTCTTGGTGTACGCTGCAAAAATCCCTCCTGGATAAGAAAGGGTTCATATACTTCTTCAATTGTTCCGGGTTCTTCACCTACGGCTGTAGCAATCGTGGTAAGGCCTACAGGGCCGCCTTTGAATTTATCAATAATGGCAGCCAGTATCCGGTTATCCATTTCATCAAGGCCATGTTCATCCACATTCAATGCTTTTAAAGCGTGCTGGGTTATGCCGAGATCAATGGTTCCATCATTTAATACCTGTGCGAAATCCCGTACTCTTCTCAACAAACTATTGGCAATCCTGGGTGTACCGCGACTGCGTCGGGCAATTTCATTTGCAGCCTCAGATGAAATAGATGTTTGCAAAATAGCCGCGCTACGCTCAATGATTTTTTTCAACACTTCTGCATTGTAATATTCCAATCTGGATTTAATACCAAAACGTGATAATAAAGGAGCCGTTAATAAGCCGCTTCGGGTAGTGGCACCAACAAGGGTAAACGGGTTCAGATTGATCTGGATACTGCGTGCATTGGGGCCGGTATCAATCATAATATCAATCCGGAAATCTTCCATGGCAGCATACAGATATTCTTCAACTACCGTACTTAACCGGTGTATCTCATCAATAAATAATACATCATTGGGTTGCAGGTTGGTAAGTAAGCCAGCAAGGTCACCTGGTTTTTCTATTACCGGTCCCGAAGTTTCTTTGATGCCCACACCCAATTCATTGGCCACAATACGGCTGAGTGTTGTTTTACCCAAACCGGGCGGGCCATGAAATAAAATATGGTCTAATGCTTCTCCCCTAAGCTTCGCGGCTTTGATGAAAATCTGCAGGTTCTCAATTAATTGAGGCTGCCCTGAGAAATCATCTATCTCCCTCGGGCGTATCGTATTTTCAAACTCCTTATCGGCAGAAGTCGGATTGGCGGGTTCGCTATTCGGTTTTTCATTTAACATACTGGTTCAAAACTACAAAATACTATTCATCCATACCTTTGTTACATGATACCAACCAAATCTGCTTTATTGCTGGGGGCTTCCGGATTAACCGGCGGACATTTATTGGATTTACTGCTGACTGATGACGCGTATCACAGTGTGACTATTTTCGTAAGAAAACCCACAGGTATTCACCATCCCAAACTGGAGGAAAAGATGGTTGATTATGATGATTGGCAGGAAGCCGTTGTAGCCGATGATGTGTTTTGCTGTTTGGGAACCACCATCAAAAAGGCGAAAACAAAAGAGGCTTTTACAAAAGTAGATCTTCTTTATCCGGTCAGGATAGCGCAGTTGCAATACAAAGCCGGGTCAAAAAAATTCTTAGTAGTTAGTGCCATGGGTGTTGCAAAGGATTCTTTCTTTTTTTACAGCCG
>JAYTOS010000229.1:0-6425 GCA_043747705.1 Bacteroidota bacterium | reverse complement strand
GGCGGGTACTAACCGGTAACTGCGGTGATCGTCTGTTGAAAAAGTAGTATCCGGTTTTATATTCCCCGATAGCAAACCAAACTGCAATGGCATCCGGGCAATAATACCATACCCTTGTTTGGCAGCCTCCTGCATAATGGGCAATGCCTTTTGATTAATCAGGTTAAAGACCAACTGAAAACCATTACTCATATTATTCTTTATAAAAAATTCTGCTTCCGGAAAAGGGTTGAAGGTAATTAATGAAATACCCCAGTACCTGATCTTACCCTGCTGTTGTAATAATTGCATGGCTTCAATACATTCGCCATTTTCCAAATGGGGCATCCGGGCTACATGCAGGTGATGAAAATCAATCGTATCCCTTTTTAATCTTTGCAAACTCAGCTCACAGGCTTTAATAATATATTCTTTCGTGTAATCAATTGCTATCTTCCCATCGGCACCTACTTTTTGTCCGACTTTGGATGCAATTATTACATCCTTCCTTTTACCAATGGTAGTACCCAATAAGGTTTCCGCATGGCCCAAACCATAAAAATCGGCTGTATCAAAAAAATTGATACCCGCTTCTAAAGCCGTGTTAATGGCGGCTATGGAAACCGTATCATCTGATGGCCCCCACCCAATGGCAATACCACCAACAGAAGCCGCGCCCCCGATAGCCCAGGTTCCAAAACCTATTTCACTTATAGTTAAATCTGTATTTCCGAATTTTCTGTATTTCATTGTATCTTCTGCTTTAGCGTTAATAGCGTAAACCTAAGAACATTTCAACTATTTTTACAGAATTGTATGTTCAATTAATTGATCATGAAAAGACCTATTCGAATTTTAGTTGCCAAAGTGGGATTGGATGGCCACGACCGCGGCGCCAAAGTGATTGCTACTGCTTTACGCGATGCAGGTATGGAAGTGATTTATACAGGCCTCCGTCAAACACCGGATATGGTGGTGAATGCGGCATTACAGGAAGATGTAGATGCGATCGGCATCAGCATACTCAGTGGTGCACATATGACTGTTTTTCCAAAAGTGGTGGCCTTGCTGAAAGATAAAGGGATGCATGATGTATTGCTTACGGGTGGCGGCATTATTCCGGAAGATGATATGAAAGTATTGAATGACATGGGCGTTGGTAAATTATTTGCACCCGGCACGGCTACCGGGGATATTGCAGCTTATATTGTTGACTGGGTGAAAACAAATCGCAATTTTTAATGGCTGAAATTTCATCATTAAAGAATAAACATTTTTTCGAGCTGATCTGTTACAAAAAAAACTTAACCCGAATCAACATGTATATAACCCTATTAACTGCTCTCGAAAACGGCATTTTTATCATTACCATTAACCGTCCCGATAAATTAAATGCTCTGAATAAACAGGTATTTGCCGACCTTAATAAAGCCCTGGATGAAGTCTATACCAATACTTCCATCAGGTCTGTTATCATCACCGGATCCGGGCCAAAAGCTTTTGTGGCGGGTGCTGATATCAGTGAGTTTAACAGTTTAACAAAAGCAGAAAGTATGGCATTAGCCAAGGCCGGGCAGGATACTTTTTTCAGGATTGAAAATTCTCCCAAACCCATTATAGCCTGTGTAAATGGTTTTGCGCTGGGCGGTGGTTGTGAACTGGCTATGAGTTGTCATTTCAGGATCGCAACAAACAATGCCAGATTTGGCCAACCCGAAGTAAACCTTGGCCTGTTACCCGGTTATGGCGGCACACAACGCCTGGTTCAATTATTAGGCAAGGGACGGGCATTAGAATTATTAATGAGTGCAAGTATGATTGACGCCAATACCGCCCTGCAATATGGGCTGGTAAATTATGTTGTGCCGCCGGAAGAATTATTGGCAAAAGGCAAAACCCTTTTAGAACTGATCAATACCAAAGCTCCTATTGCCGTTGCCAAATGTATTGAATGTGCCAATGCCGTTTTTGATGAAACCAAAAATGGATATGAAATGGAAATAAAGGCTTTCGGAGATTGTTTTGATTCAGCGGATATGAAGGAAGGGACTGCTGCTTTTTTAGAGAAAAGAAAAGCTATTTTCACAGGTAATTAAACTTTCTGCGAAAACACAACCTCACTGCGCCTGCGCAGAGAAGTTATTTGATAACAGTTTTTATTTCTTCTGCCACCGGATGTTCTGCCTTAAATGTGTAACCCATTAATTTCGCCATGGTTTGTGCGAACTGTTTTTGATATAATTGCACATCAGTCTTCATTTCTCCTGAAGCAGGTGTGTTAGGACCGAGAACAGCGAACCATATCTGGTCGGCTCCATCAACAGCATCTCCATGACTGGTCCATTTTTCTTTTATTTTATCGCCACGGCCATGATCGGTGGTGATAAACAGGGTTGTTTTGTTTTTATACTGCTCATTTGATTGCACAAAATCCCAAATTTCTTTTATCCAGGCATCAACCTGGTGGGCCGCATCTAAATAAGAACGGTATTGCCATACATGCGCCCATTCATCTGTTTCGCCGTAAGCGATGTATAATACTTTCGGTTTCCGGATTTTTAAATGTTCCATGGCTGCATAGTGCGTAAACACATCATAGCATTCTTCTTTCCATTCTTTATGTGCATCTTTTAATAAGGCATTGATAAGTTTTTCATTGGTTGTAGGGTTCTTGCCACCGGGATTATCAAATGCAGAAATAACAGGGATACCGCTCCTTTCTTCATTCAATATCCTGTCGAACGCGTCCCATGCACCAAAGGCCGCCACTTTCCCTTTCAGTTTATTTTGCTTATTCAAAAATTCAGGTAAAGTAGTATTGGGGTTGGCTTTGTATTCGTTTTTATTGATTGCAACATCCACATAGCCACACATGATTTCACTGTACCCAGGATATGAGAACCAATAGGGATTGGAAACATTTACTTTATTATTCAATAGCCGGTTGCCATACAGCTGTCCTTTTGACGCAATCGTATTCCAAAAAAAAGGGAGCAGGTTTTTTCTGCGGGTATCCACATCATCAGACCAATACTTTTTAAAAATATAGGAACTGTCCTCCTGGTTAAAGCGTTTGTTATTGCCAATTTCTTTATCCATTCCGCCAAATACTTCCTGCCAGCGAAATCCGTCGGTGGTTATGATGATGATATTTTCGGTTTGCTGTGCATGGGCAAACGTAGCGACACAAAGGAAAATGAATAAGCAGATTTTTTTCATATTACCAGGTAGAATGGTTGCCCTAAATTAAGGTAATTATATACTAATCAGTCCTTAAAAAGGGCCTTTTCAGATCGTTAGAGATTGGGAGAAAAGGGAATTACACGGAGGGGCAGGAGCGTAATTTGTTGCGGAGAGGAAAATATTACTATTTGCTATTGGGAGATAACCGGGTGCCATTGCAATGATTGCAATGGCACCCGGTTATCTAATGGGGTAATTTTAATACCCAAATATCTCTTCCAGGCTTAATTTTTTCACTTCCCCGAATTTTTTCATATCGTCTATTTTAAGTTTCTTTTCTGAAGCAACAATACAATAAGTATATGGTTTTTTTGCTAATTCCTCATCGTGCAGTTTCTTCATATCATCAAATGTGAAGTGTTTCATCTGCTCATAAATATCCTTACGGATATCGTGATCTACCCCTTTCTTTTGCAGGCTCAGGTATGTGAAAACGATATTTTCTTTTGTAATCCTGTCGGTTTCATAATCTTTCAGCGTTCCTTTCCGGGTATCTTCAAAATTCTGTTTCGATTCGGGCATATCATTCAGTAACTCATTCATCCCATTTACCGCATCATTGAATTTATCGGCCTGGCTACCCACATAAGCTGTGAAAGAAAAATCATCTGTTTTTCTGGTTGGTTTTACCATACTGGCAAATGTTGAATAGGCCAATGCTTTAGATTCACGAATTACCTGGAATACAATTGAGCCGATACCATTACCGAAATAACCATTGAACAGGTCTATCGCGGCTTCTTTTTTCGCATCATATTGTTCAAGGTTCCTTACCCAATATATATCGGCCTGTACCATATCATAATCAGCAAACAATACCTGGTTACTGGTTTGTGCAACACGGTTAAATTTAGATACGCCGGCAACGGTGACCCATGTAGCAGGCTGGCTATGCCATTTTTGTATACCTGCTGTAAAATCAGCCAGGCTTAAAGGGCCATAGTAAATAATCTTATGCTGGTAATCCAACAAAGAATGAAGTATGCTTACAAGATCTTCTGCTTTCAGTTTCTTGATCTCATCGTTAGTCAATGCAAAATTAAACGGGTTGTTGGCACCATAGGTAGCATAGCTCCGTAACCCGGCTGCAATCGCTGCTTTATTCAATTTATTATTGGCGCGCGATCTGATCAACCTGTTTTTCAGGCCTTCCAATGCCGCATCATCAGGTTTACAGTTACGGATAATATTTTCAAATAAACTAACTGCCTTACCAAAATTTTCCTCTAAGCCGTTTATGGTTACCGTAGATTCTTCTGGTCCGGCAGTAGCGGTAAAGCTACAGGCGATATTATAGAACTCTTTGCTTATCTGCTCTGCGGTATATTTATCTGTACCTAAAAACTGCAGGTACTGTAATGCCAGGGGCAATACTTTATTGTTCCAGCTACCCATTTCAAAACGGTAGTACATGCGGGTAAGGCTGTTGTCTTTGTTTGGCACATAAAAAACATCGGCATTGCCTGCTTTTGATTTCTGCATATCCTTATTAAAATCCAACCATACCGGCTGTGTTGTCAATAAAGGTTTTTCATTGATCATTTTAACATACGGCGATTGTTTGGTTGCATTGGTTTCAACAGGAGTAATGGGTGGCTTCTCCACCTTAACAATACTCTTGTCTTCACCTTTACGTTTATACAAAAGCACATAATTCCTATCATCTAAAAAACGGTTGGCAAAATCTACCAGTTCTTTTTTGGTCACTTTACTCATTTCATCCAGCTCGGCTGCATTTTTATCCCAGCCATTACCTTTATTTTTAATAAACTGGTCCGTCATCTCCACTGCACGTCCGGCATTTCTTTCAATAGATTGTAACTGCGATAATTTCGCATTGGCAACGATGGCTTTGATCAGCGATTCATCAAACTCTCCTTTTTTTACAAGGGCAATCTGTCCCATCAAGAGGTCTTTCGCTTCTTCTAATGTCTGGCCCTGCTTTGGTGATGCTGTTAATAAAAACAATCCATAATCTTTAAACGCATTACTGCCTGCGCCTGCACTCAAAACTTTTTGTTGTTTATTCAGGTTCAGGTCGAGCAGCCCTGCTTTACCATTTGACAAAACCGAGCCGAGTATATCAGCCAGCATGGCATCCCTTGTTCCAGCAGCACTGGTTCTGTAAAGGATGCGCATGTTTTCAGGACTGGGTCCAAATATGTCTTTTACAATCGGCCCTACCAATGGTTTTTCGGGCGCGGGTTTATATTCGTCAACAGGTTTGGGTTTCATGTACCCGAATTTGTCGTCAATCATTTTGATCATCTTATCGGGATCAAGGTCGCCCGACATAACAATGGCCATATTATTAGGTACATAATATTTATAGTAATATTCACGGATCGCTTTCAGTGAAGGATTCTTCAGGTGTTCAATAGTACCGATGGTGGTTTGTTGTCCATAATTATGTGTAGGGAATAGATAATAGAACATCGCCTCCTGCATTTTGCTACCGTCATTATCCAGGCCACGGTTCTTTTCTTCATATACCGCTTCCAGTTCTGTATGAAAAATACGCAGTATAGGGTTGCGGAACCTTTCGGCCTGCATAGTAAGGAATTTTTCTGCAGCGTTAGAAGGTATATCTTCCTCGTATACGGTTTCTTCTACAAAAGTATGTGCGTTACTACTCTGACCACCCATGGCTTTCATCATCTTATCATATTCATTGGCAATGGCAAATTTGGCCGCTTCGCCTGATGCTTTATCAATCTCTTTATAAATCTCTTTCCTTTTTTCAACGTCTGTAGTTGTATTGTATTTTTCGTATAAAGCATCTACCTGGTCTAACAAAGGTTTTTCTTTGGCCCAGTCAAGGGTACCAAATTTGTCTGTTCCTTTAAAAAGCATATGTTCCAGATAATGTGCCAATCCGGTATGGTCTCTGGGGTCGGTATTACTTCCTGCCCTTACAGGGATACGGACCGCTATACGGGGTTCTGTTTTATTAACGGATAATATAACGGTAAGCCCGTTTTGTAAAGTATAAAACCTGGCATGTAACAGGTCATTAGTTACATACTTATAGGTGTAACCGCCCGAAACAGCCTGTTTCCATTCATATTTTTTTTGTGCCGATACAGATTGTATACTGACAGCGATCAAAGCAATAAACAATAATTTCATCAATTTCATAAGCCTATTTTTAGGATTGTCAAGATAGAAAAAATATCGCAGCGGTTTCCCTTTAGTTTGATTTA
>JAYTOS010000228.1:0-6876 GCA_043747705.1 Bacteroidota bacterium | reverse complement strand
ACTTATCCCACCTCTTTCTGCAATAACCAGGTTAATGGCTTTTACAAGGCTTTGATCATCTGCACCTATGGCAACAATATTATGGCTGTCGTGTGCCACCGAAGAAGCGATGGCCCCTTGTGTAAACCCGAAATGTTTAATAAAACATTTTGCAACAGGCGCGGTATGGTAGCGGTTCACCACTACCATCTTCAACATATCCTGTTCTGTATCGCTAATCCATTCGCCATTTTTTTCTTTGCCGGTTAATTGCAAACGATTGGTAATTAGCTGGCCATCCAATGCTTCTATCACCGGTATTTTTCCTTCCGTTGCGGGATAATCTTTTATTTTGATAGCCAGTTCAGCAACACTGATCTCTTTGCAATCAAAATGATTTATAGTTGTTGTACTGACAGATTGAATAAATGATTTACCGTTTTCTGCCACCAGCTCTCCATCAATAAAAGTTTTTTGGATTTGAAAATTTACCAGGTCTTCCGCAATAACAAAATCTGCGGGATCGTCCTCACGCAATAAGCCGATATCCAATTTATAATGCAAAACCGGATTTATACAAGCTACCCGCAATACATTAAAAATATCCATTCCTTTGGCAACGGCACGTGCACAAAGCTGGTTAATATGCCCGGCAACCAAACTGTCGGGGTGTTTATCATCGCTACAAAACATCACCATTTTGGGGTGATCATCCACCAGTTCAACCAATGCTTCGAAATTTTTAGCGGCACTCCCTTCGCGAATAAGGATCTTCATTCCGTGCGCCAGTTTATCTATCGCTTCTTCAGCAGTAAAACACTCATGATCGGTTGAGATACCGGCTTCAATATATTGCCTTGCCTGTTCACCCCTCAAGCCGGGAGCATGTCCATCAACAGGCTTACCTGATGCATGTGCGGCGGCAATTTTTTTCATCACTTCCGCATCTTTGTATAGAACACCTGGGAAATTCATCATTTCACTCAGGTATTTGATCTCGTCTTTTTCCAGTAATTTTTTTACATCATCAC
This sequence comes from Bacteroidota bacterium, assembly GCA_043747705.1. GTDB lineage: Bacteria > Bacteroidota > Bacteroidia > Chitinophagales > Chitinophagaceae > Sediminibacterium. Next base: position 5,866 of record JAYTOS010000228.1, on the reverse strand, counting down.
TATTTAATACGGCACCGGCACTTTCGAAAATAGTAGCAGGTACACAGCTTGGGGCGCCGAAATTAAATTTGAAAGGAACCTGTTTGCCATTAGCTATCATAAATTCTACACCCGCCAATCCACATACATTGGCTATTTCATGTGGGTCACTTACCGTACCTACAGTGCCATGTACAACAGCCAAACGGGCAAACTCACTCGGTATCAGCATACTGCTTTCTATATGAACATGGCTGTCAACAAAACCCGGCAGGATATATTGACCGATTATCGCAGACTCATTACCGATTTGCCGTATAGATTTGATGATACCATTTTCTACTGCGATCTCGGCAGGATAAATGGCTTTGTTCCAAACATCTACGAGGTTTCCGGTGATAGTAAAAGAACCTGTAAGCATATAAATGATATCTTAAATGATGTATAAATTACGTTTGGCAAGTTGACGCTTTGTACCAAACAACTTAATTTGAGCAACTAAATTCAAAACGAAAGTAAGTATATGAAAAAAATAATAGGGTCTTTGTTTTTGCTGATAGGTGTCATCGGCGTTCAGGCCCAGACGGCAGACGAAATATTAGCCAAATACGAAACGGCTGTAGGTGGCAGGGAAAAACTGGAAGCCATCAGGTACCTTGAAGTGAACAGTAATGTTAAATTGGGCGTAATGGGGCAGAGTATTGAATTACCATTGACGCTGGTGCGTGAAAAAGGAAAACTGTTTCGCAGGCAGATAGGTGGCATCATGGGTATGGGCGATAGTTTTACCATGGTTACGGATACATCTGGCTGCATTTACATTCCTGCCCAGCGTGGTTTTGGTGGGGGCGGTGGCGGTAGAGAAGGCGGTGGCGGTGGTTTTGGTGGCGGAGGAGGGGGGCTGCCAGGTGTAGCACCTACTATTACACCATTAAAACCCGAAGAAGTGGTTGCGCAACAATACGAACTGGATTGTGCCGGTGCTTTTGGAGAACTGGTAAACTATACCGCCAAAGGGCATACGGCACAGCTGATGGGAACTGAAAAAGTGAGCAAAGTTCCCTGTTACAAAATTAAAATGACACTGAAAACAGGCCAGGTAGTAACTTATTATATCGATATGCAAAACTCTCTGGTAAAACAAGTAGATGCAATTGGTGAGATGGCACTGAACCTAACGGGGTTTGGACCTATGATGAAAGCATATGGAAGCCGGATAGGTAAAGATACCAAAGCCAGTATGCTTATTAAAGAGTACAAAGAGTTTAAAGGAATTCAATACCCAGTTAAGTTTATACTTAGTTTCGGGCCTGTTGAATCTGAGGTGGAGAATACATCAGTAAAGATAAACGAAGGTCTTGAAGAGAAGTGGTACCATGTGAAGTAAGATGTTTTCATCTGAAAACTCACGGGCAATTTGATTTTTTATAGCTGAATGGAGTATATTACCTACCCAATTCAACTAATATGAGAAAATCATTATTCCTGCTGTACGCATTTGTATTAATAGCCGCGCCTTTGATCGCGCAAAAAAAAGACAAAGCAAAACCCATCGCAACTCCTGCCGTTCAAGAGGACAAAAGTGATTCTATTTTTTATTCCAAAGTAAAATATCGTTCTGTGGGCCCTTACCGGGGCGGACGGAGTGCTGCAGTTACGGGTAGTTATAAAAATAAAACCACGTTTTATTTTGGCAGTACCGGTGGCGGTGTCTGGAAAACCAATGACGGTGGTAGTAACTGGAAAAACATTTCTGATAAATATTTTGGCGGTACCATCGGTTCAGTAGCGGTAGCACCAAGTGATGAAACCATTTTGTATGTTGGCGAAGGGGAGAACAGCCTCCGCGGTAATGTAGCGGAAGGCCTTGGCGGTATCTGGCGCAGCGACGATGCTGGCAAAAGCTGGCACAACCTGGGATTGAAAGATGGTCGTCACATTATTCGTATCATCATTCATCCTAAAGACCCTAACACAGTTTGGGTAGCTGTAATGGGGCATTTATTCGGCCCTAATGAAGAACGCGGTGTTTATAAAACTACCGATGGCGGTAAAACATGGAAGAAAACATTATACGTAAATAACCAAACCGGCTGCGCCGACTTAGTAATGGAGCCCGGCAATCCTTCCGTAATGTATGCCGGTATGTGGCGCGTAATACGCACGCCCTACAGCATGGAAAGCGGGGGTGAAGAAAGTGGATTATATAAAAGTATTGATGGTGGAGAAACATGGACAAACCTCTCTGCTAAAAAAGGGTTACCAAAAGGAATCTGGGGTATTGTAGGCGTAGCGGTAGCTCCTTCCAATACAGATAAAATTTATGCAATTATCGAAAATGCCGCAGGTGGATTGTTTGTAAGTACGGATGGTGGTGACAGCTGGACATTAACCAGCAGCGATAACAATATCCGCCAGCGTGCCTGGTACTACAGCAAAGTTTTTGTAGATCCAAAGAATGAAAACCTGGTATATTGTCCCAATGTGGAATTTATGTGTAGCCGGGATGGGGGCAAAACATTTCAAAGTATCAATACACCGCACGGCGATCACCATGACCTGTGGATAGACCCGGAAAATGGCAGCCGTATGATTGTTGCGGATGATGGTGGTGCACAAATAAGTTTTGATGGCGGTAACGACTGGAGCAGCCTGGGTAATCAGCCAACAGCGCAATTCTACCGCGTATCAACCGACAACTCTTTCCCGTATAGGATTTTGGGTGCACAGCAGGATAACTCAACCGTTCGTATTAAAAGCCGTACAAGTGGTGTGGGAATAACGGAAAAAGATTGGGAGCAGACAGCAGGTGCAGAAAGTGGTTATGTGCAGGCCGACCCCTTGAATCCTGATGTTGTATATGGCGGAAATTATGGCGGCTATTTATCAAGGCTCGATCATAAAACCGGGGAGAACAGGGCCATCAATGTTTGGCCGGATAATCCTATGGGTGCCGGTGCCGATGTTTTGAAATATCGCTTTCAATGGAATTTTCCTTTTTTCTTTTCACCCCATAATCCCAAACGTTTATATGCAGGCGGCAATCATTTATTTGTAACAGAAAATGAAGGACAAAGCTGGGAAACCATCAGTCCGGATCTTACCACCAATGATAAATCCAGGCAGGTATCGAGTGGCGGCCCTATAACGAAAGACAATACATCTGTAGAATATTATTGTACCATTTTTACAGCAACAGAATCTACACTGGAAAAAGATTTGTTGTGGACAGGAAGCGATGACGGCCTGATTAATGTTAGTAAAGATGCCGGGAAGAACTGGGAGAATGTAACACCCCCCGAAGCAGGTAAATGGATGATGTGGAACTGTATTGAAACAGATCCGTTTAAAAAGGGTACCGCTTATTTTGTGGGTACAAAATATAAAATGGATGATTTTGCACCGTATATTTTTAAAACAGAGGACTACGGTAAAACCTGGAAACTAATTACCAATGGAATAGCCAATATGCATTTTGCCCGTGCCATCCGTGCGGATAAAAAACGCCCGGGATTATTATATGCAGGAACAGAATATGGCATGTACATTAGTTATGACGATGGTGCCAGCTGGAAAAAATTTCAATTGAATCTTCCCGTTGTTCCGGTAACTGATTTAACTATAAAAGAAAATGACCTTGTGGTAGCAACGCAGGGACGTGCTTTTTGGATAATTGATGATCTGAGCGTAATTCAACAAAAGGAAACTCCGGCATTAGAAAAGAAATTACATGTGTTTGCCGTTAATGATGCTTACCGCACAGAAGGTGGTGGCAGGCGCGGTCGTGGACAGGGAAGTGCTCCTCAAAACATTGGTGAGAACCCGGCAAACGGCGTAGTATTTAATTATCATTTAAAAGATGCCGATGATTCTGCCAAGGTTTCTGTGAGTGTTTTTGATAAGCAAAAAAAACTGATAAAAACTTTTAGTAGAAATGCAAAAGAGCCAACTGATAAAATTGAGTTTAGCAATGGGATGAATCAATTTGTATGGGATATGAATTATCCGGCCGCAGAAAAAGTGGATGGGTTGATCTTATGGAATGGTGGTATCGGTTTCACCAAAGCTGCACCAGGTAAATACAGTGCCCGTTTCCGTTATGGTAAAGATTCTGTTGATGTTCCGTTCATAATTAAAACTGATCCAAACTATAGAATGACCGAAGCTGATTATGATGCACAGGTAGGATTTTTGTTGGGTATACGGGACAAATTCAGCGATATACAAAAAGGGATTAAAAATATCCGTTCAGTAAGGACACAGATCAATGATTTTACTGCGAAGATGGATTCTGTGGATACAAAGGATATTAAAAAAATGGCAGATAGTATTAACAAACAAATGACTGCTGTGGAAGAAGCTTTGTATCAAACCAAATCAAAAAGTGGTCAGGACGTGCTGAATTTCCCTATCAGGTTAAATGATAAGATTGCAGGTTTATATGGAGTGGCTGCCAGTGGCCAAAACCCACCCAGCAAACAATCGCGTGAAGCTTTTGCAGAATTGGGCGCACAGGCTGATGTTCAATTAGCAAAGTTGAAAAAGATAATGGATACTGATCTGAAATCATTTAATAAAATGATTAATGATAAACAGTTGCCGGTGATAGGGGTTAAGAACTGATAAGCCAATCACGAATTAAAAATTACGAATTACGGGGCTTTGCGAAACCGTAATTCGTAATTTTTAATTCGTAATTCCCTTCACTTCAATCATGTTGGCCTTCCCACCAAAAAACTCATTCTTCCTCCAGCATACCAGGCCGCCTGTTTTTGGTTCGCTGCAATGATTGTTCATGCCGCCATTCCTCTACTTTTTTTGGGTCTCCCTGTAATAAAATATCAGGTACTTTATCTCCACGGAAATCAGCGGGCCTTGTATAAACGGGCGGTGCTAATAAATTATCCTGGAACGAATCAAACAAGGCAGAGGTTTCATCATTCAATACGCCGGGTAGTAAACGGCCAATAGCATCTACCACCACAGCGGCAGCCAGTTCACCACCACTTAATACATAATCACCGATAGAAATTTCTTTCGTCACATATTTCTGGCGGATACGGTCATCAATCCCTTTGTAATGCCCGCAAATAATGAGTATATTTTCTTTCATCGATAATTGATTGGCGGCTTTTTGATTAAAGAGTTCGCCATCAGGTGTCATAAAAATAATCTCATCATATTTTTTTCCCTGCTGTAATTCATCTATTGCATTGGCCAGGGGTTCGGGCATCATTACCATGCCGGCACCGCCGCCAAACTGGTAATCGTCAACCTGCATATGTTTGTTGATGGCCCATTTGCGAAGGTTATGGGTACGAACGGTGAGCAGCCCTTTTTCCTGTGCACGTTTCATGATGCTGTGGCTAAAAGGGCTTTCCAGTAGTTCGGGTACAACGGTGAGGATATCAATATTCATAATGCAAACATACGTAATACCTGTAGAGGCAGGAATCAATCAAAAGTAAAGGTTGAAACCTGTTTCTTACGGTAAACAACAGGGTTGCCATTCACCGTTGCAGCTGTCCATCTCGGAGAATTTTTCAAAACACGCTGAATCTCATTTCTTACAGCCTGACTGGCTGCACCTTCAATATTAATTATTCCAATGGTACCGTCTGTTAATATAGCGAATGTGTAAACCACACGTTGTGTATTGCCAAATCTTTCAATATCTTTTTTAGTGGTTTGGTTAATCATATTCTGTTTGATAAACGCATTGCTGATATATTGGTTCCATGCAGAATCACCACCAGGAAATTGGGCAGGTATATTGATTTCCTGTGCATGTGTGCCGGAGAGAAAAAATAGTAGAATTGCGAAAAGAAGTATTTTTTTCATTAATTCATTTTATAAATCCATAAAGCCACCCAAATCACGTCTTTCC
>JAYTOS010000227.1:0-3793 GCA_043747705.1 Bacteroidota bacterium | reverse complement strand
TTGAAATGGGCAATATTAAATTAACTACCAAAGTACATATACTGGAAGATGTAGTTGTTCGTCAGCAGATAGCGGCTATCAGGATGAAAGGTGATACTATCGAATACAAAGCAGACAGTTTTAAAGTAAGGCCCGGGGCAAGTGTGGAAGAAATGTTACGTAAGGTTCCCGGCTTCCAGGTAGATAAAGATGGAAAAATAACTGCGCAAGGAGAAAAAATAGAAAAAGTATTGGTAGATGGAGAAGAGTTTTTTGGTGATGATCCCACAGTGGCCACCAAGAACCTTGATGCCGCGGCCATTGACAAGTTCCAGGTATTTGATAAAAAAAGTGACCAGGCCACGTTTACCGGTATTGATGACGGATCGAAAACAAAAACCCTGAACCTGAAATTAAAAGAAGACCGAAAGCGGGGGGTATTCGGCAAACTGGAAGCAGCCGGCGGCCCTAATGATAAATGGAACAATAGCCTTATGGCAAATGCATTCAAAGGAAAAAGAAGATTTTCTTTTTATGGCATCATGAGCAGTACCGGTAAAACAGGCCTCGGTTGGGATGAATCAAGCAAGTACGGAGACAATAGCCCACAAACTTTTATGATGGATGATGGCAATACGGCAATCGGCTTTAGCAGCTATGATGATTTTAGCAATACGTATGGGCAGGGCATCCCTAAAAGCTGGAGCGCAGGAATTAACTATGGCAACAAGTTTAGTGAAGACAGAAAGAACCTGAATGGAAGTTATAAATATGGTAAGATTGTAACAGAAGGCACGGGTACTACTATATCGCAATCTATCTTACCCGATACACTTTTTTTTAACAAACAAAGCAGTACCACTTATACAGATAAGTACAGGAATACACTTAGCGGAACATATGATTGGGCTTTCGACAGTTCCTTTTCCGCTAAACTAACATTGCGTGCATATAAGGGAAATACCCAAACCCATTCACTCTTTACCAGTGAGGCATTAAATGCATTCAGCAATCCTGTTAACCGCAGTAACCGCGTTACTTCATCCGTTGGCAATGATCAATCAGTGAATGCATCATTGATACTGCGCAAGAAATTTAAAAAAGCGGGAAGAACACTTTCCTTAAATATTGATCAACGTTATGTAGAAACCAATACAGATGGATTCCTGTATTCGTTGAACAATTACTATGACAAGTCTTCCACCATTTTCAGGTCTGATACGACAGACCAGGAAAAAATGAATGGCAATCTTAATAAAGTCGTGACCAGCAAACTGGCGTATACAGATGCCCTCACTAAATCACTCACGATTGAGGTTAGTTATGGCCTTGGAAAAACTAATACTGAATCCAGGCTATTATCTTATGACAAAAATGGCTCCGGAAAATATACCAACCTGAATAAGACCTTCAGTAATGATTACGCGTATGATGTGTTAACCAATTCAGCCGGAACCGTGCTACGTTATAACTCAAAAAAATACAGCATTTTCGGGGGTGGTGATATTGCGCGGGCCGATATTGCGCAAAAAGACCTGATTAAAGATTCAACTGTCAGGTATGCCTATAATAATTTTTTTCCAAGAGCCGGATTTACGTATAAGTTTAACAGCAACAAAAGAATTTCCATCAACTATAATGGTAATACAAGGCAGCCAAGCATACAGCAGTTACAACCGGTGGCAGATAACAGCAACCCATTGAATGTACAGATAGGTAACCCTAACCTGAAACAGGAATTCACGCATAATATCTATGCCAATTACAATGATTACAAGGTGTTGAAAGAAAGGGGTATTAATATGAGTGCCAGTTATGGCATAACCACGAATGCCATCAGAAACAGTACCGTTACAGACAGCATAGGCAGAACCCGCTATCAATACATAAACCTGAATGGGAATTATAATTACCGAGCAAGAATTGGTTACAGTCAAAAACTGCCAAAACTCTGGGGGATCAATATTAATACGGGGTACTCATTTTATGAGAATGTAAGCAGCGGTTATGTGAATGGTTTACTAAATGAAAGTCATAGCGGGAACCATAGCATAAGTCTTGGTTTTTCTAAATACAAGGAAAACAAATTTGATATCTACACAGGTAATAGTTTCACTTATAACACTTCCTCTTCCACTATCCGGCGAGATGTGAATAATAATTATTGGAGTATGAACACCTATATAGGAATGAATATCCAACTGCCTGGTAAGTTCGAGGTATCGCAATCAGTATCGGCCAATTTCCGTCAGAAGACCGATGTATTCAAAACCAATAATAACGTGGTTAACTGGGATGCTTACCTGGCCAAGAAATTATTCAAGGATAAGAAAAGTGAAGTTCGTTTCTCAGTCTTTGATATCCTTGACCAGAACAAAGGTGTAAACAGGAATACAGGATCAACTACGGTAACGGAAACTACATTCGAAACATTGCACAGGTATTTCCTCGTATCATTTATATGGAACTTTACCCGGAACGCAGCTTCGTCAACAAATACCGCAACTAAATAAAAAATACCAGGCTAAAATAATAATAGTATGAAATTTTTTTTAACAATACTTATCACAGCAGGTTTTGTTTTGCAAATACAGGCACAACAAACTTTTATTTCCAAAGGGAAAATAGAATATGAAAAAGTAGTCAATACCTACAAAATATTGGAAGATAATTTTTCCGGGAGTGATAATACAACCTGGGTAGATGCATTCAAAAAGAATATGGCTAAAACAGGCAGTAGCTATTTTGACCTTTATTTCAACGATGCCAAAAGCCTGTATAAACCCGGAAGAGAAGTACAGGTTACCCAAAGGCCACCTGATTGGGTAAACGGGCAGGCTAATGATAACGTGGTCTATAATGATCTTGCCAATCAAACATCCATTACACAGAAGAATGTATATGAAAATACGTACCTGCTGCAGGACAGTCTGAAAAAAATAAACTGGAAGATCAGCAATGACACAAGAACCATTGCCGGCCTTGAATGCCGTAAAGCCACGGCTACCATTATGGATTCGGTTTTTGTTGTGGCTTTTTTTTCTGAACAGATATTATGTACCAGCGGGCCTGAAGGTTTTAACGGCTTACCGGGAATGATACTTGGCTTAGCCATTCCACGATTACATGCTACCTGGTATGCAACCAAGCTGGAGCTTATTGAAGTAAAAGAAACAGATATGGCGGCACCTAAAAAAGGGAAAGTCATCAATAATAACCAGCTGCAACAACAATTAAAATCATTGATGAAAGATTGGGGCCGCAATGCGAACAGAAATATCTGGCAAATAATGATTTGACCGCCGATACTTTTTTTGTATAAACAGCATAGGCTATTGAAATAGTTTGAACTGATTTTTGGATAACCATTGCTGCTTCGGAAGAAAATATCAAATCCTGCCTGTAAGATGGGGGCAAGTATGCAAACAGGTATGTGAAAGCTGCTTTGTTTTAGAAGCGGCAGTGTTACTGCCACTGAAGAATAAAGACGTCACTTCTAACCGATAGAAATGACGTCTTTGTTTATTTATCTTACCACCATAACATCCACTGCCATCGGGCCTTTTTTGCCTTCGCCTACCTCAAATTGAACTTTATCATTTTCTTTTACCTGGTCCTTTAACCCTGATGAATGAACAAAATACTCTTTGTTAGTACTGTCTTCTTTGATAAAACCAAAGCCTTTGGCTTCGTTAAAAAATTTTACGGTTCCTGTTTGCATTGTTTTGATTTTTATTTAAGTGCTTCTAATATACCCTTTTTTTGGCAAGAACAGTAAAATGAACACCGTTGTGCATACAGTATATGCATGTAA
>JAYTOS010000226.1:0-2522 GCA_043747705.1 Bacteroidota bacterium | reverse complement strand
CTAATAAACCCACGGCCCTGTTAAGCCAACCACTGGCTGTACTTTTACTGAAAGGCGTTCCGCTTTCCATATAATCCTGCGCATCAAAATGGCTCCGGGTATTATTGGGGCTTCCCACACCATGCACAATAGCCATCCGGCCCTCTGTAAAAAAAGGTGACAGTGACTGCATAGATGGATGTAATCCGAACCGGCCATCAAGGTCCGTTAACTTTCCTTCGGTTTCTGCAGGACTCATGTATAATGTAGGACGAAGTGTTTTCAGGTTGGGGTCTGTAAAAGGGCTAACCACCATTAACCCATCCATCGCACCACGCTGGAATATGCAAACGAGTACTTTATTTTTTTTATACGGCGATAGTATCTTCCTGCTATCAGCTGCACGTGCAATAAAAGTAGGTACACCACCTACCCCGGCTGCAAACAGTGCCAAAGCACCCGACTTCATAAACGCTCTACGATTTACCATATAATAATGATTTGCCACGCATCGGGACGCTAAAGCGGCCTGAAGCGTTATTTTTATTTTCTCTGAAATTCCGGTGAACCAATAATAATACCTGCTACCTGCGATACTGTATTTGTATTGCCCGCCACATACAAAGTAGTTACCGGTAAATTCTTTTTACTCAAGGCGGCCCTTTCATTTGCTTTTTTGTTACGCCGTGTAGGTGCTGCTGCTATGGCCATCATATCATCCTGCACAGCGTTAGCTGCCATATCAGGTGTAGCAACCGTATTCTTTACCGCTGCTTCTGTGATCTTTTTTTCAAGGTTGGCATCACGCACAATAGCTGTTAAACGCCTGATATTATCATCCTGGTTACGTTCTGGTAATAATATTTTACTGTAAATAATCAAAGCGGCTTCTGCACTTTCGGGTTCGTGGTTATCATTGAGTGCCGCGAGGTTAAGTTTTACGCCGGGTATTTTTTCAGTGGCAAATGCCAATCCAAAATTCATCCTGTTTAATAATGAACCGGTATTGATCCAGTAAGTGGCCCTGTCCGGAAAACCGGTAGGTGCCTGGTAATAATAAAACCGTTGTCCCATTCGGGTACACCAGTTGTATATCTGGAAAGGCTGCTGCACATCTGCATTGGTAGCGCGGATGGCACTTACAGCAAATTCAAAAGGTGATTTTACTTTTTCACGTAAAGCTTTGTTATCCCAGAACTCACGGGCATTAACCATTGTGATCAAAACCGTTTTAATATTGCCTTTGCTTTTCAGAAAGGCATCGGCCATTTTATTTACGAGTTCTGCAGAGGGTGTATCGCTTACAAATCTTGTAGCCAGTTTAGTACAAATAAATTTAGCGGTTGAGGGATGGTTGGCCAACATTTCCAATACCTGCTTACCTTCTTCGTATCCGCCATTGGCGGGGAAGCTCCTGCCCAGAATGGTTTTGGCACTCTCATCGTGTTTATCAGCCTTGAATAAAAAATCACCTTCCACCACAAACCCTTTTTTTGCCATTAAGCCTGGACCTGCTGCCTGAATCAGTTTCATACCCGGCCCATCTTTATACATAGGCATAATGCTCCAGCCGGTAAGTGCTTTGGCCACGGTAGTAACATCCTGTTGCGTATAGCCCCCATCCACACCAAGTGTATGCAGTTCCATTATCTCACGGGCATAATTTTCATTAAGACCCTGTGTTTTTTTTGCTTTGAGGGCTTGCTCAAGAAATTTAGCACCCGGTTTAGCTGTATCATTGGCCATAGCCAGCATACGTTGTTTAACTAATCTGTTTAATACGCCTTTTTCCTGTTGCCTTGCCATATCATTATCCATGCTTACACTCGATGCATTATCCAGGTATTCAAGCATTGCTGGGTGTTTGGCAGTAGCTTCCAGTATGGTTTCAAAATTGCCTAACACGTTTGGCCGTATGGCATCGCGCTCATAGGTAAGCACATACTGCTGGCATTGTCCTTTGGTAAGCGATACATTAAAATGATTGAACCAAAAATCCGTCAACACTTCCCGCAACTGGTTCTGGCCATAAGCGGCGCGGACAATTTTTTGGTTAACGATCTGTCTTTGTAATTCCTGCGGTGCTTTATATCCCTGTTCATCCATCAGTTTTTTTAACTGTGCCCGGTATTCGGGTTTATCTAAATTTCTGATGGAATCTTTATTAAGCAGGTTGTTCTTCGCGGCAATGCGGATGATCTGTCCGGCATTGAGATAAGTATTTACGATTGTTTCATTGGTCATTGCCAGCGCATCATAACTATCAGCAGGCAAACGTCGCGCTACTTCTTCATCCGTAATATTGCCATCTAATTGTTGTTGAAGCCATTTGTCAAGTCCCATATCAACCACTTCTTTAATCTGCCCGGGCTTGGTACCGAAAGTAAAACGGCCCAGCAAATGCGCCGCAGCCTGTTCCTGGGTAAGCCCCATCTTCTTATACGGCATATTGATTTTCGGCTCAGATGCAGAATGATTGCCTTGTACAAAGGCAGACAGTAATGTCATTACCGCACCTACGGTAAAAGTCTTGTACATCCGGC
>JAYTOS010000225.1:0-8139 GCA_043747705.1 Bacteroidota bacterium | reverse complement strand
GAACGACATTTCAGAAGAAATATCTTCCACCCTGTACATTTTAAATACACCCTTTGCTTTGTTGTTTTGTTGTCTCCAGACTTTTAAGTTCAGATTCATGTGGTAATGTTCCATATCGAAATTTGAAAATTTGAAAATTTGAAAATTTGAAAATGCAAAACCGGCTAAGCTTTTGATGTGGCAATTATCCTGGATAGGATTCGGATAATCTCTGTGAGATCATCCGGTAATGCCGGATTAAAAGAGTAATTGTCACTTCGTTCACATAGGAGCAGCCAATAAAGCGTTTCGCTGGCTTCTTTGGCTGCAATCTTCATTTTGTGAATGAAGTCTGCCCTGCTTTCCGCATTCTGGGCCTCAAAGATGTTTGCACCAATCGAGGTTCCGGAATGTAAAAGCTGTTTTGCAATCACATATTTTCTGTCTTGTTCAAGAACTTCCGTAAACTTTATAATTGCCAGAGAAAAGGAAACTGATTTCTCAACAATTACATTATTTCTATCATCCCGCATAATTTAAAATTGTATACTAATTTAATTTTCAAATTAGCACACTTTCAAATTTTCAAATTGATTTGCGGTTAATACTTGTTACTACTATTTGTAATTCCTTTGCGTTGGCTTTATCATATCATACACCAATGGTTCTTTATGCAGCTTCCAGTTACTGTCTCCCGCATATTCCCAGGCGGCTACATACATAAAATTGGTATCATCACGTAAAGCTTCCCCATCCGGTGTCTGGTATTCTTCCCTAAAATGGCCACCGCAACTTTCATTCCGGTCTAATGCATCTTTACACATCAGTTCACCCAGTTCAATAAAATCGGCAACGCGGTTGGCTTTATCTAATTCAGGGTTCATCTCTTCAATGCTACCGGGTATTTTCACATCGCTCCAGAATTCTTTTTTCAATGCCTGCACTTCTTCGATCGCTTCCTGCAAACCTTTGGCATTGCGTGCCATTCCGCATTTCTCCCAAATAATTTTACCCAAACGTTTATGAAAACTTTCTACGGTTTGTTTACCCTTGATATTCATTAAACGATGGATCCTGTCAGATACCTCTTTCTCTGCTTCTTCAAAAGCAGGATGTGAGGTTGGGATGGCATTATTATATATTTCATCAGCCAAATAATTTCCAACAGTGTAGGGAATTACAAAATAACCATCGGCCAAACCCTGCATCAATGCGGAAGCACCTAAACGGTTGGCACCATGGTCGCTGAAATTGGCTTCACCTAAAGCATATAAGCCGGGTACACTTGTCTGCAATTCATAATCTACCCATAGTCCGCCCATGGTATAGTGAACGGCCGGGTAAATACGCATGGCTATTTCATAAGGGTTCTCACCGGTAATCTTTTCATACATATCAAACAGGTTACCATATTTCTCTTTTACAACTTCTTTGCCCCAGGAAACAATTTCTTCCTGTGTGGCATCATCCTTACCTTCTTTACCTGCTTCTATTTTTCCATAACGGACAATGGCAGCACCAAAATCAAGGTACACCGCCTGTTTACTGCTGCCTACGCCATACCCTTCATCGCATCTTTCCTTGGCCGCCCTTGATGCCACATCGCGTGGAACCAGGTTACCAAATGCGGGATACCTTCTTTCCAAATAATAATCTCTTTCTTCTTCAGGTATATCAATTGCCTTACGGGTATCTCCTTGTTTTTTCGGTACCCATATACGGCCATCATTACGCAGCGATTCCGACATCAATGTTAATTTTGACTGGTGGTCGCCGCTTACCGGGATACAGGTTGGGTGGATTTGAGTAAAACAGGGATTGGCGAATGCCGCACCTTTTTTATGTGCTTTCCATGCCGCTGTAACATTACTGCCCATGGCATTGGTTGATAAATAAAATACGTTACCATATCCGCCACTGCACAATAACACCGCATGGCCAAAATGCCTTTCCAGGGCACCGCTAACAAGGTCGCGGGCAATAATACCACGGGCCTTGCCATCAATCTTCACGATTTCCAGCATTTCATGGCGGCTGTACATTTTCACATTACCCAATGCCACCTGTCTTTCCAAAGCCTGGTAAGCGCCTATCAATAATTGCTGCCCGGTTTGACCCGCAGCATAAAAAGTTCTTTGAACCTGCGTACCGCCAAAAGAACGGTTACTTAATAATCCACCGTATTCACGCGCAAAAGGAACACCCTGCGCCACACATTGGTCAATGATATTGGTACTTACTTCAGCCAGGCGATGCACATTTGACTCACGCGAACGGTAGTCGCCGCCTTTAATCGTATCATAAAACAGGCGGAAAACACTGTCGCCATCATTCTGGTAGTTCTTGGCAGCATTAATACCGCCCTGGGCGGCGATAGAGTGAGCACGTCGTGGCGAATCCTGGAAACAGAAAGCTTTCACTTTATAACCCAGTTCACCCAAAGATGCGGCGGCAGAAGCACCTGCCAGCCCGGTACCTATAATGATCACTTCCAACTTACGTTTGTTGGTAGGGTTCACCAGTTTGCAATGCCCTTTATAATCTGTCCATTTATCATCCAACTGCCCGGCTGGAATTTTTGCATCTAACATATTTCGATGGTTTGGAATTTCTAATATTGTTTGTTGTCCCGGCGATAACTGTCTACTAAGGTCACTTGCTTGTAATTGGGTTACTTCTTGTCTTTCAGTGAGTGGTGAGTTGTGAATGAATGTTTCCTGCATACTCACCATTCACTACTCACTACTTCACCCATCCCAAATAAAAACTCACAGGCATCATGGCAAAAACCAAAGGCACAATAACGGCAAAGCCATAGCCCAGGCTTGATAACATGATATGGTAACGTTTATTATGCACCCCCAATGTTTTAAAAACACTTTGGAACCCGTGCGCCAGATGATAGGCCAGAGAAATACAGGCAATCACATAAGCGATCACCACCCATAGTTCGCTGAAAGTAACCTTCATTAAAGCATACATGTTATGAACAGGCAGGCCATTGGCAACAGCATGCGTTGTTTCTTCTACACCCGTGAAGCGGGAGGGTATCCAGAAATGTTTCCAATGGAGGATGAAGAATAATAAAAGTATCGTGCCCAGCACCGCCATACTACGGCTATACCATTTACTGCCTTCACTATAACTTACTGCATAGCCAACTGATCTTTTCTTCCTGTTTTCAAGTGTAAGCAAATATCCTTGTATGATATGCAGAAAAATTCCTACAAACAAACCTATCTCCATTATCCTTGGAACCACGTTACTTCCCATGAAATTAGCTGCCCGGTTAAACATATCGCCACCATCATTGGCCCAGATACAGGCATTCAAGCCGGCATGTACCACTAAAAAAAGAATCAGGAAAATGCCGGTGAAACCCATAACCAGTTTCTTGCCGATAGATGAAGTGAAGACTTGTTTCCAGGTCATATAGCAGGTTTATGTTTGAGAAATCGTGCAAATTTAGCACAGGAAACGATGCTAAGCGTTGATAACTGATAACATTTTTTATAGATGATGGTTCAGTGCCCGTAATCCATGATCCATAAGTAATGGTTATTTATGGGTAGCAACCTGAATAACCAGTTGCCCGTGTTTAACCATGCCCCATAAACTATCGGCCATGGACTCCACACGCCACTCACATAAAAATCCTTTTCCCGGGCTATTACTGTATTACATTTGGTCTATGTTAAAACTATTAAGCATTTTATGGAATAGTTTCAGGATGGCCCTGCAGGAACTCAGGGTTAACAAACTGCGTACTTTCCTGTCGCTGTTCGGCATTACCATCGGTATCTTCTGTATCATTGGTGTGTTGGCAACAGTTGACAGCCTTGAACGCAAAGTGCAGAATGATATTAAGTCGTTTGGTAACAATACCATTTATGTAGATAAATGGAATTATGGCGGCGGTAACGATTACCCCTGGTGGAAATACATGAAACGCCCGCCTATGCGTATTGAAGAAATGAAGTTTATCAAATCAAAAAGCCAGCTGGCTGCCAATGCGGCCATGTTTGTTTCCAGTAATGTGAACCTTAGCTACAAGGATAATATATTGAGTAATGTAAACCTGTATGGGGTATCGGAAGAATTTAATACCATCCAAACGATTGAGGTAGACAATGGCAGGTACCTGAATGAGTCTGAATTTTTACGGGGCACCACCACAGGTATCATCGGTAATAAAGTGGCCGAAGAATTATTCGATAACCCCGAAAAAGCGGTTGGCAAAGAAGTTACTTACAACGGCAGAAGGGTAATTGTGGTTGGTGTGATTAAAAAACAAGGCCAAAGTTTTGTAGGTGGGTTTGATTATGATCAGGCACTGATTGTCCCGTACCGTTATTTTGCCAGCATCTACAATCCGGATAACAGTAACCCTTTTATCATGGTTCAGGGCAAAGCTTCCATACCATCCGTTGCTTTGCAGGATGAGTTGGTAGGGGTAATGCGCCAGTCGAGGCGACTCAGTCCTACGGAAGAAGATAACTTTTCCTGTAATGATGTGGCCCAGTTCAGCGAACAGGTAAAAGGTTTTTTTGGCCAGGTGAGTGCCGGCGGATGGGCAATTGCAGGATTAAGCCTGATTGTGGGTGCTTTTGGCGTTGCCAATATTATGTTTGTAACTGTGCGGGAAAGAACCAGCCAGATCGGATTAAAGAAAGCATTAGGTGCCAAAAAAAGGACCATCCTTACTGAGTTTTTGATAGAGAGTGCCTTTTTATGCATTATAGGCGGACTGGTAGGACTTGGGCTGGTATATATAATGTCATTGGTATTAAGCGCCGTACTCCCTTTTCCTATTTTCATCGCACCTAATATTATCATACTGGCACTAAGCATTTGTATTATACTCGGAATTATTTCCGGCATCATACCGGCTTCCATTGCGGCTAAGATGGATCCGGTGGTGGCGATAAGGACGAAGTGATTTTTGTTAACGGGTTAACGGGTTGCGGGTTAGTTCATTCATTCGTATTTTTGCCATAATCAACCCGTAACTAAATTAACCCGTAACAAATTACCCCTTGTCAATTACCATACTCGCCATAGAATCTTCCTGCGATGAAACTTCTGCCTCTGTTTGTGTGGATGGTAAAATTTTATCAAACTATATCGCCAACCAAACGGTGCATGAGCAATATGGAGGCGTGGTGCCTGAACTGGCCAGCCGTGCCCACATGCAAAACATTGTTCCCGTTGTAAATGCAGCATTAAAAGAAGCTTTCCCGCAACGCCCAACGCCCAACGCCCAACTCCCAACCATTGATGCCATTGCTTTTACCCAGGCCCCCGGCCTAATCGGAAGTTTATTGGTGGGCGCGCAATTCGCTAAATCATTGGCGCTTTCTTTAGATAAACCCCTTATTGCCGTTCACCATATGCAGGCGCATGTATTGGCGAACCTGATAGCAGATATAAAACCCGCATTCCCTTTTTTATGCTTAACGGTCAGTGGCGGGCATACACAAATTGTGGTGGCAAAATCTCCTTTAGACCTCACAGTCATTGGAGAAAGTATTGATGATGCTGCCGGTGAGGCATTTGATAAAACAGCCAAACTGCTGGGCTTACCCTATCCCGGCGGGCCTTTAATTGATAAGTATGCGAAAGAAGGGAACCCATTACAATTCAAATTCGCGGAGCCGCAGATTCCGGAATTAAATTTTTCTTTCAGCGGATTAAAGACTTCCGTACTTTATTTTTTACAAAAACAGGAGCCAGGTTTCATCGAACAAAACCTGGCTGATCTCTGTGCGTCTGTTCAATATACGATCGTAAACATCTTACTTAAAAAACTTGCAAAAGCTGTTCAGCAAACAGGTGTAAAAAATGTATGCATCGCAGGTGGCGTTAGTGCCAACAGTGCTTTGCGTAAAGGGTTACAGGAAACGGGAGAGAAGCTGGGCTGGAAAACTTTTATACCAAAATTTGAATATTGTACCGATAACGCAGCCATGATCGCCATTACTGCTTACCACAAATACCTTGCGGGCGAATTCAGTTCATTGGATGTTGGGCCTACCGCAAGGGCGGAGTGGTGATCTATACGTACTTCGGCTTTGTTCCAATTAGTTTTTGTATAAGAAGAATTAATGCAATGGGGATGAGCAGGAATTGATTTGCGACAATCCATCGGAATATATTATTTAACAAAGGCTGAATAATTTGCCCCGAAGAATCTGTGCCGGGCTTTAGTGTGCTGATCAGAAGAAAAATGATAATGCCCAGTGAAAGCAACCCGAGAAAACTGCAGACCATAGCTCGTATCATCATCTTCTTTTTTTCATGCTGCATGATCTTTTGCATAACAACCTTGTTGAAATCCGGGTTGCTGATCTCAAGACCACTGCTGGTTATCATCTTCTTAAAAAACAAACCTGTTTCTTCTGCTTTCATCAAATACTGTATTTCAGTTCTGCCACTAATTTTTTATCAATAATAAGGTACATTTTTTTTCTCGCCCTGTGTATTTTTACTTTTGCATTTTCTTTCGGAATGCCGGTGATCTCTTCTATTTCATCCAGTGTCTGCTCCTGTAAATAATAAAGTGTAAGTAACAGGCTGTCTTCCATACTCATCTCTCCAAGTGCCTGCTGTATGATCTTTTCCTGTTCTGATTTTACAAGGCTTTTGTAAGCGTCTTCCAATCCGGTATCAGGCATGCAGGTAAGTTCTTTTATTGCTCGCTCGTCCAGCCATAACTTCTTTTTCCTGATTTTTGATAGAGCCATATTCACCACGATCTTATACAGCCAGGTAGAGAATTTCGAATCCTGCCTGAAGCTATGCAGTGATGTATAGGCTTTAACAAATGCATCCTGCACTACTTCTTCGGTATCTTCTCTATTATTCACGATCCGGAAAGCGATCGTATAGGCCATGTTTTTATAAGCAACCACGAAATAAGTAAACAGGGATGTTTCCCCTGCTATTATCCGCATGATATAAAGCAGCTCCATTATTGGGCTTTTTTACGGTCACTCAGCTTGCATATAATATGATAGCATACAAGGCCGATACCTCCAAAAAGTGTTGCTGATGAATTAACAACAATGCCCTCCGAGGCCCAGCCGAAATTATGCCATACCATACTGCCGTAAAAAGCACCGAAACCTATCCCTATTAACAGCAGGCCCCAAAATAATGGATCACCAGATGCTTTTTTTTCTTTTTTATATATTAGGGAAGGATCTGCCCCTTTTTCAATCAGTGCTATTCTTTCCTTGCTTTGGTTTTCCATTGCAGCCTGTCTTTCCTCGTAAGACTTAGGAACGGCTATTTTAATAGCAGTCAGGGCGATCACCATTCCGCCTACGATAGTAATAGAGGCGATGACCAGGCCAATGATTTGAGATGCTTCCATGTTAACAGATTTTAGTTAATGTATAGGTTACTTATATAAGACTACACAAGTTCAAATACGGTTACATGAATTTGTTTTATTTTTTAAATGCAAACAATGTTACCTAGTCGCTCGGCTCTGCCGAGTGACTATTATCCAATGGCCTCCGGCCTCAAATACCGAATTCATTATTTTTTGGCAGAAAACAACGTCCACGGATAAGAAAGCATATTCTTCAAATACTTCGACTGCCATTCAAATTCAGGGTGCGCTTTATAAAACTTCTCACCAATAAAATCCTGCCCGCACGGATGGCCCATGTGCGCCCAGAGTTGCATATTCTTTGCCAGTTCAGCAGTGGTTACTTTTCCCTGTACGGCTCCCATGGGGTAATAGGCAGGCAGGTCCCATTCGGCGCAACCTTTGGCATCTTCATCAATATGTCCACAGATAACGCATTTATTATTGGCGTTTTTACCTTGTAAAGCATCCACATGATCGCCTTCTATCTGTTTGGCTGTTTCCAGGTTCAATTTTCCTTTCAGGTCAACCAATACCAATTGTTCCATGCGCAGTTTTCGCGCATTGGGAGAGGTTGTTTTATCATTCACATCAAACGTGGTTTCTTCTTTGATCAGTTTTTCATCACTGGGGAAATTTGAACCGATCATGGCGGTATCTTTCGAACGCCAGACTTTATAATTTTTCAGGCCCAGTTCCAGCTTGGCCACCTCATTGGTTTTGGTATCACCTATCAGCCAGTCATTGGCATAGCCGCCATTATTGCCTTCGGTAAAAATCTTTAT
>JAYTOS010000224.1:0-14090 GCA_043747705.1 Bacteroidota bacterium | reverse complement strand
GATCAGTACTACTTTTTATTATTATTTAAAACTATTGTATGCGAAGCATATTATACCTCATCGCCGTAATACTCGTAATCGGATGGTTGATCGGTTTTTTTGCCTACAGCGCAGGCGGACTGATACACTTACTTTTAATAATAGCTGTTATATCCCTCTTGTTGGGTATTATCAGCAGGTCTTCTGACTAAAAAAGTATTGTTTTGTTTCTTATGCGATAATTATCTTTCCTAAGAGTTATCTAAGCCGGATGTTATTGCGGCTTTTTTTAATTATATAGAACGACGATATCCTGGGGAAAATATAATTTTCACAAAGGGTATTTACTTCAGAGCGGTCTTTTTTTGGATATCGTCCACATCGACAATAAACTGGCTTATGTCAACATCCGATGAAGGCCCATAGCCATCTACCAATGTTCCTTTTGATCCATCAGAAGTCTCGATTGCGTACATAATCGATGCATCGTCGGGGTCATTTTGTCCTTCAAACCTGTAAAAATTCACAATATGTACCTCTTGTGGAGGGTAAGATCTCTCCGTTGCATGTGAACGCAGTTTTCCTTTTATTACTGTAAAATTTTCTTTATAACCATCAGCCAATAACTGGTTAAGGCATTCAACCAGCGTCTTCAAGTAAGGTGGAGTAGGGGTATCCATGCTATTTAGGTTTAATTTTAAAAAGAAGGCTGGTAACAATTGTACCAGCCCCGTTGCTGCAAATATGGAAGCTATTTCATCCCATAGGATGCTGACAGAATTATCCTGGACGTTCTTTACTTTGGCAAGCAAAAAGTAATCCAGCTTTTAGCCATCTTCATCTTTTATCTCTGCAGAACAATTTGAATAATATTTGCATAAATAATTACTATAGCTACTAATTACGATGCTAAGGTTTCATGCAGGTCACGATACTTTTTAATAATGTTATGTGATGTTCTGAGAGACGATTTTTGGTCCATGATCAGTTGACGTGTCTCAGCATTCATTTCTGCATCGGAACCTAAAGCTTCATCATAGGCTTTTTGTGCCGCATCTTCGCCAAATTCACAGGCTTCAAGAACGGAGAGCCTTTCCTTGCTTGCAAAAGCAGCTTTAATGTCCATCCAGGTACGATAAATTTTGCCTGATACAGTGGTATCCGTAGCAGGTTCGCCACCCAGTTTTTCAACTGCATTGCTTAACTCTCGTACATATTCACCACTTTCATTCGCCATTTTCCTAAACATGGCCTGTAGATCCACATCAGTGGTTGTTATTTCACTAACTGCTTTTTGGTAGCCGTTTATACGGTCATTATTGATCTTAATAAGATCATTTAGTACTTCAACTAAGGATTCATTTGTTTCCATGAGGTAATTTTTTTTATAAGAGGTAAAAATGCATGCCATCATTAACGCTATAATGACCCTATTCCTGAAGCATATATTGTAGAAAGAAATACCCGTAATTAAGGGGTATAAAATAAAAATTATACCCGGAAATAAAATGTGGGGAGGTTTAGCTTTTGAGTGTTTTTGCCTAAGGATTAAGGCATTATCCAGAGTCGGGCTTATGTTTTACAAATCTTTAAAAACATACCTCATCCGACGGGTATTTTTCATGAAAGAAGGGTGAGTAATGACATTAATACTTTCTCCGCACAGGTAAGACTGGCTTTATTGTCATTTTGTTCGATTTTATCGAATTGTTGCAAATAAGTAACTATTTTCTTTTCTTCATACAAACGAATCAGCCCTGGATGAACATAGTATTTTTTGCAAACAGACCGGGTATTACCCAGTTTGTTGCTTACCTCATCTAATGCCAGGTTAATATTATGCCTGCATTGATGCTGATTTTCATACAAACCAATATTTTTAAATGCCTGTAATAAGTTTCCACATCCTGCCCAGGTTCTGAAATCCTTCGCAGTAAAGGCATCACCCGTATGTTCCTTAATATATTGATTAACTATTCCTGAATCAATGGGTTTTCGTTGGCCGTTAGCATCGTAATATTGAAACAATTCTTTACTGGGTATATCCCTGCATTGTTGCACTATCCGGGCAAGCTTTTTATGTTTCAGGGTGATATTATGGTAAATCCCTTTTTTGCCCTTAAAAGAAAAGACCATTCCAGTACCTTCAATGTTTACATGTTTGTCGTGTAAAGTAGTTAAGCCATGCGACCCATTCAGTTTTTCGTATTCAGCATTTCCTATTCTGATATAAGTTCGCTCCATCAAACTGATTACAGCGGCAACCACTTTTCTTTCATTCAGGTCTGGCAGCGACAGGTCTTTTTCAATCTGTAATCTCAATGCAGGGAGCTGTGTACCAAATTCAAGCAGTTTGTGAAATTTAGTCTCATTACGTAATATATTCCAGAAGGGATGGTAACGGTATTGTTTGCGTGCACGTGCATCAAATCCGGTTGCCTGTATGTGAGCATTTTCTTTGGGGCATATTCATACATTTGTCCATGCCGGTGGAATAGCCAGCTTTCTGATACGGGTTATTTCCACTTTATTTTTAAGCGACACATTGTTTAATAAATAGGTAAATCCATGCCCTTTTTTTATCCGGTTTATGCCCTTTTCCTTATCTGTAACATATATAAGTTTGGCAACAGCAGCAGTTTGATAATAATCTTTTACAAGTTTTATATGTTTTCGATGGGTAAGTTGTATAGAATTCATATAGGAATTATTGGTTTGAATGATGGAAGCCGGGTTAGTTTATTCCGATGATTCTTTTCAACCTTCTTTATGGAACGGGTACTATAATGATTTTCCTTTTAAGATAATATGATTTTTTTTCAACACAACCCGAATATAACAGCCATATTAAATCCGGACCAATAACTGATCCGGATTTACTAATAAATTACTGTTATCAGGCTGTGGCCATCTTTCTTGATGTTCTCTTAGGTAATTCTTCACTTATATCTTCTGTAGCTGCAGCAGAATTGATACTTTTTTCTGCAATGCCTGTAAGTAATAAATCTGCCTCTTTTTCTTCAGCAAGTGTTTGTTCCAGTAATGAACTGATGCTTTTATTACCAAGGCTCTTTGAAAGTTGTGCAAGGGTTCCATAAGTAGCTATTTCGTAATGCTCTACTTTTTGCGCGGCCAAAATAAGCCCAACATCACGCTGGTGAGTACCTTTTTCAGTTTCTTCTAAAATGCTGTTGCCTTCTTCAACAATACCAGCCATCGCATCGCATTTTTTTGCTTTCAGGCTTCCCCTAAAAGTTCAAAAACCTGCTCTAAACGCTCAACATGCTGTTGGGTAGCTGTAAGATGCGCGCCAAAAGCAGTTACAAGCGCTGAAGAAGTTGCCGCTTTCTGCATTTTCGGAATGGTTTTGGTCAAAAGCTTTTCCGCCCAATAAATATCTTTTATTTCTTCAATAAAAAATTCCCTGAATTCAGGACTTACTTCAGGCGCTGCACCATTTTGGGATAATTTGCCATTATTGACATTTGTCTGTTTTTACATAAAATATATTTTTTTAAAAGAAATGAAATATTTATGCCCGGCGCAATAATCTAAAAAAGTAGAATTAATTCTACAGGAATATAAAATATTTTGTTAAATGAATGATAGCAGGCTTTTGCGGGCATTGAAATTGTATATCGTTTTTTAAAAGAAATGAAATATGGGTATGAAAAAATACAAACAGGTTAATGAAAAAGTGGAGCTATGCATTACCCCGGAACTTGAACCTGAACTAAAAAAAGTATTTAAAAATGAAATGGAATATGGGTTCAGGCAGGTTTTGGAAGATGGCCGGCTGCATTATGTTTTTACACTAACTGAGGGAAAAGCAATTTTTTTACAAAAAATATCAAAGGTGTAAGTTTTTATGACGAAAGATCAAATAATTGATTTCTAAGTGTTATTTATCCATTATATTTTATGACTGTGTTTAAACTTTGTTTTAATAAAATGGATAAATAGCAGTAATAACCTAAACATTTTATAATTTTGCACCAGATAAATATTTAATGCAAAAACCCCTCTTGATTTTTTTGGTTGATGATGATCTCGATGATAAAGAGCTATTCGCAGATGCGTTGAACGGAATAGATGAAAATATCCGTTTAGATACTGCCATAAATGGGGTAGATGCTTTAGAAAAACTCACTAATAAAGCCTGGCTAAAACCCGACTATATTTTCATGGATATGAACATGCCATTAATGAATGGGATAGAGTGCCTGAAAGCACTTAAAAAAACACCCTTTTTGGCAGATATAAAAGTTATCATGTATTCAACTTCTTCTTATTTCAAAGATATCGAGGAGGCAAAAAATGAAGGAGCTTTTGATTACCTGGTAAAACCGTTTAGTTTTCCTGAATTATGTGAAAAAATCAGACAGGTAATTCTATCGGATATTAATTGATTGTTACACTATATGCATTTATAATTTCCCAATTGAAAGCTTCTTTTTCTTAATAAGTCTTACCGGTTTTCAATCTTTTTCTTTTTTAACTGAGGAATTATTTCTACATAATACCATCCTGTTCTATCTATCTTCTCTTAAATCAAATTTATCCTGCAACCAGACAATGATTTCAGTGTAAATACTTAAGAATGTTGTGGGTATAATTTTTTTTATAATAAGAAAGCCGGATCAGCCTTTTATAAGCAACCTTGTATGCAAAAAATTTTAATTGTAGACGATGACAGGGATTTATGTTTCTTACTTGACCGTTTTCTTAGCCGGAATGGGCTTGCAGTGAGTGTATGTTATACAGGCCAGCAAGCTTTAGAATATTTGGCAAATTCGGAGCCCGATGTGATTATCAGTGATTTGGAGTTGGGTGATATAAACGGGATTGCCATACTGGCAAAAGTGAAAGAATTGTATCGCAACCTGCCTGTTATCATTATTACCGCCCATGCTGATATTAAAACATCTGCACTGGCCCTTAAACAGGGGGCTTTTGATTATGTAATGAAGCCTTTGCTTCCTGAACAACTGCTTTTAACCCTTCAGCAGGCGCTTGAAACCAAAAAAAGAGGTTCGGGAAGTACAGCTAATTATCATTTTGATGCCAATGACCTTAAGGAATATTATTTCTGGGGTGATAACGAAGAATCCAGAAAATTAGTAGGGCAGGTGCATTTGGTGGCACCTACCAATCTTAGTTTGATTATTTACGGCGAAAGCGGGGTAGGTAAAAGATCGTTGGCCCAGGAAATTCATAAGCTTAGTAAAAGGAATCACTTACCCTTTGTAGGTATGAATGCTGCAGGGTTGGGTAAAAATAATATAGCTACGGCAATTTTTGGATATGAAAGCAATAAAGCAGCCACAAAAGAAGAAAAGGGCATACTTGATCAGGTAAACGGTGGAACTTTATTTATTGCAGACCCTGAGCACCTACCCAAAGAAGTTCAGGAAAAACTGTTGAATGCTCTCTGCCAGCGGGCCTGGGTGCGGGAAGGATCGGGAAAGAAAATTAATATGGATATACGTGTGTTGTTATCCAGTCATACGCATTTATGGGGTGCCACACGTACAAATGATTTCAGTGAACCACTTTATCATCGCCTCAATGAGTTTCATATTACAATGGCCCCTTTACGTGCCCGTAAACAAGAGATTCCTTCTTTATCTAATCATTTCCTGATGATGAACAACGAAAATTTAGGAACACTTGTCAGAGGTATTACACCGGAAGCAATGGATGCATTACAAAGCCATGACTGGTTTGATAATGTACGGGAACTGAAAAGTACTATTCAGAAAGCGGCACTGCAATGCCAGGGTAATTTTATAGGAATGGAATGCCTGCCCGCTGAGATCGCGAATTCCGGACGGCTTATGGCAAAAGGTACATGTGAAGATTGACAGTTATGTGATCATACTATAGAAAAGGCTATTTAATAAAAATGAAACGGCAAGAAAACTTATGAAAGCATTTCCTGGAAAGAATGAGCAAAACGACATTTTTGAAATGCTGCCCAAAGCTATTTCTGTTTTAAAAAAAAATATCATTCGTCCTTTTATCAGCAGTAACCTCGTTGAAAAATACACCAATGAACGGCCACCTCTCAGAGCCGAACTTTTTAGTGCCGAACAGATTGAAGTATATGCAAAAAAACTGGCGCGTAATCATTCACTGATATCTGCAAAACCTTCTGAACAGTTGTTGAAAAGGCTTGCTGAAAATGAAGATGCCTTACTGGAAGTGTATGCGTTATTAACAGAATCGGTAAAAGAGAATCACAGGATTGTTCCTGCAGGAGAGTGGTTGCTCGATAATTTCTATTTAATTGAAGAACAGATTTACACAGGTAAAAAGCACCTGCCCAAAGGCTACAGTAAGGGTTTGCCACAGCTTAAGAAAGGACCTTCGGCGGGCTTACCAAGAGTATATGATATTGCAGTAGAAATTATTTCGCACAGCGATGGTCGCGTAGATCTTACCAGCCTCACAGGATTTGTACAGGCTTATCAAACAATTACTTTTTTAAAACTGGGTGAACTTTGGGCCATTCCCATTATGCTAAGACTGGCATTAATAGAGAATCTCCGGCGATTGGCCATACAGGTAGCTATTGATATTACGTACAAGAATCTGGCAAATTATTGGGCTGATGAAATGATTAAAGCAGCCGAGTTTGACCCCAAAGGACTGATACTTGTTATTTCGGATATGGCGCGTTCTGCCCCACCTATGGTAAGTTCATTTGTAGCAGAGTTAACCAGAAAGCTTCATGGTAAGGGTTCTGCACTTGCTTTACCATTAACCTGGATCGAACAAACGCTATCAGAAAAGGGATCTTCCAGCAGTGAATTGATTAACCTGGAAAACCAAAAACAGGCAGCGGATCAAATATCTATCAGTAATAGTATCAGCAGTCTGCGTTTTTTAAGTAATACAGAATGGAGGGATTTTGTTGAAAACACCAGCATCGTTGAAAAGATACTTTCTCAGGATATCACCGGCATCTATCCTATGATGGATTTCTTTACGAGGGACCAATACAGGCATGCTGTGGAAAAGATTTCGAAATGCAGTGATATGTCTGAAAATGATGTCGCGGCATTCGCGATAAAATTGTCAAATGAGAGTTATCAAATAAAAGAGGTAGATCCGGCTAAATGGCATGTAGGCTATTACCTTGCTGATAAAGGCTTGCCGCTGGTGGAAAAGCATGCCGCAATGAAATCTTCTTTCGGGGAAGTTTTGCGAAAACAATTTAACCGGATCCCGTTAATAGGTTACATAGGCTCTATTATCTTAT
Source organism: Bacteroidota bacterium (assembly GCA_043747705.1). Taxonomy (GTDB): domain Bacteria; phylum Bacteroidota; class Bacteroidia; order Chitinophagales; family Chitinophagaceae; genus Sediminibacterium. Next base: position 6,847 of record JAYTOS010000224.1, on the reverse strand, counting down.
TCACTGCTTTATTCAGTTGGCCCCTGCTCATAGCGGCCTTACAGGAAGACTTGAAAGAATGGTGGTATGTGCTGGCCTGTTTTATCATAGTGATTGGTACAAGTCAGCTCGCCCTAACTGTTACCAACTGGCTGGCCACGCTCATTGTGAGGCCTTTTCTCTTACCCAGACTTGATTTTTCAAAAGGTATTCCTGTAGATTTCTCTTCTATAGTAGTAATACCCACTCTGCTTAGTTCGATGAAAGATATTGACAAACTGGTGGAAGGTTTGGAAGTAAGGTTTTTGGCTAACAGGGATGAACATTTATATTTCGCGCTTTTAACCGATTTTAAAGATGCTCGGGAAGAAAATATGCCGGGAGATGAGGCGTTACTGCTGAATGCAAAAGACAAAATTATTGAACTGAATAGAAAGTATGAAAGGAAGCGAAATGACACTTTTTTTCTTTTTCATCGGCCGCGGCACTGGAATAAAAAAGATAAAATATGGATGGGCTTTGAAAGAAAACGGGGCAAATTAGCTGAACTGAATGCACTGTGCCGGGGGAATGGGAAAGCATATTTTTCAGTGATCATAGGTGAGGAAGATGTATTTACTAATGTAAAATATATTATTACGCTCGATACAGATACCCAGTTACCGCGGGATACTGCATGGAAAATGATTGGTACACTGGCACATCCGCTAAACCGTGCTTTGTATTCGGAAAAGAAACAACGTGTTGTGCAGGGTTACACCATTCTTCAACCCCGCGTTTCCAATAGTTTACCCGTTGATGGTAGCTCGCTCTACGCACGTCTTCACGGAAATGAACCGGGTACGGATCCGTATACAAGGGCTATTTCGGATGTGTACCAGGATCTTTTTAAGGAAGGATCTTTTATTGGAAAAGGTATTTATGATATTGATGCTTTTGAAAAAGCACTCAATAATCGTTTTCCTGATAACCGTATTTTAAGCCATGATCTACTGGAAGGTTGCTATGCCCGTGCAGGATTGGTGAGTGATATTCAGCTATATGAACAATACCCCTCATCATACCAGTCCGATGTAAAACGCCGCCACCGGTGGATTCGCGGAGATTGGCAGATAGCGCAATGGATATTGCCCTTTGTGCCCGGGCACGACAAAAAATTAAGCAGAAACCCACTTTCTGCATTATCTGTGTGGAAGATATTCGATAACCTCCGCCGTACCTGGGTTTCGTTTGCACTTACCTTAATTTTATTATACGGCTGGTTATTCTCAGCTGTTCCCTGGTTCTGGACATTGGCGGTATTGCTGATTCTTTCTTTACCGGCCATTCTTACCTTGGGTTGGGAAATGATGCGGAAACCTAAAGATGTGCTGTTTGTGCAGCATGCCCTTTATTGTTTTCGTTCTGCCTTGAGCCAGCTTGCCCAATACAGTCTTCATTTTATATTCCTTCCGTATGAAGCGGTTATGAATGCTGATGCCGTTTTGCGTACTGTTTGGCGAATGTTGGTGTCGCAAAAAAAATTATTGGAATGGAACCCTTCAGGTAACCATCATAAAACCAAAACACTTTTCACCACTTATATCGCTATGTGGTTCGTTTCCATTTTGGCAATGGGTGTATTTTTATATCTTACCATTTATCATCCTGTAAAATTATTTTCTGCCTTACCCGTTTTAATTCTATGGGGGCTATCGCCTTTCCTTTCCTGGTGGGTTAGCCAGCCATTAGAAAATGAACAGGTACAATTGTCTGAGGATGAAAATATTTTCCTCCATAAACTATCCAGAAAAATCTGGTATTTTTTTGAAGCATTTGTTGGAGCCGAAGATAATTGGCTGCCACCCGACAATTACCAGGAACAACCGGTAGAAAGAATTGCACACCGCACTTCGCCAACAAATATCGGACTTAGCCTTTTAGCTAACCTGTGTGCCTATGATTTTCGTTACATAACAACAGCACAGCTGCTTGAGCGCACAACGAATACCCTGCGCACTATGCAGGAGATGGAAAAATACAGGGGCCATTTCTTTAACTGGTACGATACCGTTTCACTTAAACCCCTGCATCCAAAGTATATCTCTACTGTAGATAGCGGAAACCTTATCGGCCACTTGATTACACTGAAACAGGGCCTGCTTTCATTGGTGCATGATAAAATTGTTCATACACATATATTTAACGGGATACGTGATACAGTAAATGTATTGTATGAAAAAAATAAAGATAATATATACATACAGAAATTTTCAGAAGAGGTTATCCAACTGTGTAAGACAAAGCCCAAAGGATTGATGGTTTTTAAATCTGTATTGGATAGGATGAAGGAGTCTGCTAAAAATATGGTTTCACATTTGAATCCTGACCCGGAAAGTGAAGAGCAGGAATGGGCACAAAAAGTAATAGGGTTGCTAACACAAAATATCCGGGAACTTACTACTTACCTTCCATGGTTGCTGATACCGGTACCTGAAAAATTTACCAATGCATTTTCATTGGTAGCGGAAATGCCCAGTTTTTGGGAACTGGCGCGGATTGAACAATATTTATTACCGGGCATCAATGGGTATTATACCCCAGAGAATACAAAGGAAGAAGTGGAATGGCTCGACAGGTTCCGCGTACTGATTGTACAGGGCAGCCAACGGGCAAAGGAATTTATTCTGATGACCGAACGGTTATCAGAAGAATGTACTGAACTGTCTACGGTAGATTATGATTTTCTTTTCAATAAGTCACAACACTTATTAACAATCGGGTATAATATTGAAGAACATAAAATTGATAACAGTTATTATGATCTCCTCGCTTCAGAGGCAAGGCTAACCACTTTTGTGGCCATTGCACAGGGAAAACTGCCGCAGGAAAGCTGGTTTGCTTTGGGCCGGCAGTTAACAAGTGTAGGCAGTACACCCTTACTCCTTTCATGGAGCGGATCTATGTTCGAATACCTCATGCCCTCATTAATAATGCCTACTTATGAAAATACTTTATTGGATGAAACCTGCAGGGCCATTGTACAGAAACAGATTGAGTATGGTAAAAAACGTGGTGTGCCCTGGGGAATTTCAGAATCGGGTTATAACCTCGTAGATGCGAATCTTAATTATCAATACCGTGCATTTGGCGTACCGGGAACCGGCTTTAAACGTGGACTGGGCGAAGACCTGGTGATCGCTCCTTATGCATCAGTAATGGCTCTAATAGTAGATACTGAAAAAGCATGTGAGAATTTGCAACTGTTGGATCAGGAGGGTTTCCAGGGTAAGTTCGGTTTTTTTGAAGCGATTGATTATACTACTTCAAGGTTACCCCGCAGGCAAAATAAAGTGATCATTCGTTCTTTTATGGCTCACCATGAAGGGATGAGCCTGTTGGCGCTTGACTATTGCCTGAACGATAAACCTATGCAAAAAAGGTTTGAAACAGAAGTGCAGTTTAAAGCAACACTTTTATTATTGCAGGAAAGGATACCGAGGATCACCACTTTTTATTCACCCGGTATTCATGTGGCCGATGCCAGCTCACTTCCTGGAATTGACACACCCATGCGTGTAATTACCACGTCGCAAACCCCTATACCGGCTGTGCAATTATTATCAAACGGAAGATATAATGTAATGGTAACAAATGCCGGTGGTGGTTATAGTCGCTGGAAAGATATAGCTGTTACCCGCTGGAGAGAAGATACCACTTCGGATAACTGGGGTACTTTTTGTTTCATACGTGACCTGGAAACCAATTTTTACTGGTCAACAGCCCACCAACCCACACTGCAGGCCGGAGAAACCTATGAGGCTGTTTTTTCGCAAGGCCGTGCAGAATTCAGGCGACGTGATCACTCGCTCGAAACGCATACCGAAATCGTGGTATCACCGGAAGATGATGTTGAATTAAGGCGCGTACATATTACGAACCGCTCACGGAAAAAAAGGATACTTGAAATAACGAGTTATGCAGAAGTAGTACTTACTTCCGAAATGGCAGATGCGGCACATCCTGCTTTCAGTAATCTTTTTGTACAAACGGAAATCAATCCGCAAAGACATGCTATTCTTTGTACACGCCGGCCCCGATCAGCTGATTCCCATATGCCCTACATGTTTCATTTGATGAAGGTGCATAATGCAGAGATTAATCATGTTTCTTATGAAACAGACAGAAGCAGGTTCATAGGCCGTGGTAATACGGTTCATTATCCTCAAATGCTTCAGCAGCAAAATCCATTGTCTGATACACAAGGTTCTGTACTGGATCCGGTGATTGCCATACAATACCGTATTACCATAGAACCCCAGGCATCGGCTATCATAGACCTGGTCTTTGGTATTGGCGAAACAAAGGAAATATGTAATGCACTAGTGGAAAAATACCAGGATCGTCATATGGCCAACAGGGCATTTGAACTTGCATGGACACATAGCCAGGTAATATTACGGCAGATTGACGCAAAAGAAACCGATGCACAGATGTACGGTCGGCTTGCCAGTTCCATCATATTTGTAAATCCTTCCCTACGGGCCGACTCATCTGTGATCATTAAAAACCATCGCGGGCAATCAGGGTTATGGGGCTATGCCATATCAGGCGACCTGCCGATTGTACTTTTGCAAATAGAAGATTCAAATAACATTGACCTCGCTAAACAATTGATCCAGGCTCATGCCTACTGGAAAATGAAAGGGCTATCGGTCGACCTTGTTATATGGAACGATGATCATGGCGGCTATCGCCAAACATTACAGAATCAATTATTAGGCATAGCAGCCCCGGGAATTTCTGCTGAAATAAAAGAACAACCGGGTGGTATTTTTATCAGGTCCACAGACCAGATATCAAATGAAGACCGCATCCTTTTCCAGAGTGTGGCAAGAGTAGTCATATCAGACCGACAGGGATCACTGCAAGAACAAATAAGCAGGCGTACGAAATTAAAAAGCATCATTCCTTATTTCAGTCCTTCCAAATTTTATGCAACAGTACTTACATCACTTGCGTTGCCAAAAGATCTTTTATTCTTTAATGGTTTCGGAGGGTTCTCGGCCGATGGAAAAGAATATGTGATCACAACCACTGCATCACAAAGAACACCGGCACCCTGGGTGAATGTGTTAGCTAACCCTCATTTTGGTACAGTGATATCTGAAAGCGGCCAGTCATACACATGGATTGATAATGCACATGAGCTTCGGTTAACGCCATGGAACAATGATCCTGTAAGTGATACAGCCGGAGAAGCTTATTACCTGCGGGATGAAGAAAGCGGCCGCTTCTGGTCGCCACTTCCATTACCACAACGCGGAAAATCAATCTATATCACCCGACATGGGTTTGGGTATAGCATTTTTGAACATAGCGAGGATGGTATAGAGTCCGAAATATGCATCTATGTTGATATAGAAGATGCCATCAAGTTTATTGTAATAAAACTGCATAATGCTTCCGGACGGCAAAGGCGTTTATCTGTTACGGGCTATATTGAATGGGTATTAGGTGACCTGCGTTCAAAAAATCAAATGCATGTGGTAACTGAAGCGGATATGGTTAATGGTGCTTTGTTTGCAACCAATCCGTATAATAAAGAGTTTGAGAACCGGGTGGCATTCTTTGATGTGAATGAAACAAACCGAACATACACGGCAGACAGAACTGAATTCATAGGTCGTAACGGAACATTGGCTAACCCCGATGGCATGAACAGGGCAAGGCTTTCAGGTCAAACAGGTGCAGGGTTTGATCCCTGTGCGGTTTTGCAGGTTGTTTTTGAACTGGAAGAAGAAGAAGAACGTGAAATCATTTTTCACCTGGGTGCAGGAACAGATGCAGGAGATGCACAAAACCTGATAAAAAAATATAAGGACTCACCGAGTGCTGCGAATGCATTAAAAAGAGTAAAAGAGTATTGGAATCATACATTGAATACCGTACAAATACAAACCCCCGATACCGCTTTAAATATTTTAGCCAATGGATGGCTCAATTATCAAACACTGGCCTGCCGTATATGGGCACGTAGTGGTTTTTATCAATCAGGTGGGGCATTTGGTTTTAGGGACCAGCTGCAGGATACCCTGTCACTTTTGCATTCGCATCCGGAAATTATTAAACAGCAGATACTATTATGTGCCTCACGCCAGTTTAAAGAAGGGGATGTGCAGCATTGGTGGCACCCCCCAATGGGAAGAGGCGTGCGAACTACGTGTTCAGATGATTTTTTATGGCTCCCGTTTGCAACAGCCAGGTATGTGATTAGCACAGGCGATACTTCAATATTGGATATGGATATTCATTTTCTTGAAGGCAGGGCATTAAATGTAGATGAAGATTCCTATTATGATCTTCCCATACGCTCAGACGAATCAACTACTTTATACAACCATTGTGTAAGGGCAATAGAACACGGAATGCGGTTTGGAGAGCACGGCTTACCGCTTATGGGCTCAGGCGACTGGAATGATGGTATGGATAAAGTAGGTAATCATGGAAAAGGCGAAAGCGTTTGGCTTGCTTTCTTTTTATATGATATACTCGAACGGTTTAATGCCATAGCTCAAATAAAAGGGGACAATGCGTTTATTGAAAAGAACCGATTGGCAGCAGAAACCCTGAAAAAGAATATTAATGAATCTGCATGGGATGGCGAATGGTACCGGAGGGCTTATTTTGATGATGGCACACCATTGGGTTCTTCCACCAATGAAGAATGCAAGATAGATTCCATCGCACAAAGCTGGTCGGTATTATCGGGAGGGGCGGATACGGATAAAGCAAAAATGGCGATGGCCTCGGCTGATAAATTTTTGATCAATACAAAAACCAATATCATTCAATTATTTGATCCGCCATTCGATAAATCAAGCCAGAA
>JAYTOS010000223.1:0-2008 GCA_043747705.1 Bacteroidota bacterium | reverse complement strand
ATAACCCGGATCGGGTATAAAAATGCCATGCTCATTGCGTTGGGTTTTATTACAGTAGTCTGTTGCATAATGCCTTTTACTGCAGGTTTCGGAGCTACTAAATTATTATTTGCTGCCGTTGGAGCGAGCTTTGCATTGATTAAAATGTCGGTGTATAGTACCATCGGCCTGGTAACCAAAAATGAGAAAGAGCATATCAGCCTGATGAATTTTATCGAATCATTTTTCATGGTAGGTATCCTTACTGGTTATTTCATTTTCAGTTCCTTTGTAGATAATAATAACCCGCACTCGACCGAATGGCTGAAAGTATATTATTTACTGGGAGCCATTTCACTGCTTGCATTTATACTATTGCTGACGGCACCTTTAGACGAATCATCTATAAAAAACCAACAACCAACTTCACTTGCCAGCGATTTCTTACAGATGTTTAAACTGATGGTATCACCCATTGTACTCATATTTGTTTTTTGTGCTTTTTTTTATGTATTGATAGAACAAAGCATCATGAGCTGGCTGCCTACATTTAATAATAAAGTATTGCTTTTACCTGCTGCACTCAGCATACAAATGGCGAGCATACTTGCCGGTTCTACAGCATTGGGGCGTTTTCTTGCCGGGGTATTACTCAAAAAAATGAACTGGTTTTTAGTACTGGCTTCCTGCCTGGTATTGGCTGCTGCTTTGGTTTTGATAGCAATACCCCTGGCGCAAAAAGTATCTGGTGAACCTATTACCGGCTGGGGTAATGCTCCTATTGCAGCTTTTATTTTCCCCTTAATCGGTTTATTGATCGCACCTATTTACCCGGCAGTAAATTCTATCATATTAAGTACGTTACCTGTTCAAAAACATGGGGCTATGTCTGGACTTATCATCATATTCTCAGCACTGGGCGGTACTACGGGTTCCATCATTACAGGTCATATTTTCGAAAGCTATGGCGGGCAGAAAGCATTTTATTTTTCGCTGATACCGATGGCTATACTAATTACCTGCCTGTTTATATTTAAACAATTGCAGAATAAATTCAAGGCAGCTAATCCCGGTCATCAATAATATCAGTCATGCCAACCCTTTCTCATTTTTATATTGAAAGCCTCTCACCGCTGTATGAAGATGTGCAGTTGGCTGAGATCTTTTCCGACTCGAAATTTTTTGTGGATTGCATACCGCGTTCCACAGTAAAAGATACCCTGCTAAAATATGAACAGGCAAAGAACCAACAAAGTTTTGATCTGAAAAATTTCGTCACCGAAAATTTTATCCTGCCTCCAGAATCTGAGAACAAATATTCATCTGCCGATAAATCTTTACCCGAACACCTAACCGGTTTATGGGATATGTTAGTGAGAACACCTGACGAACAAGGGGGTACATTAATTTCGTTGCCTTATCAATACATTGTTCCGGGGGGGCGCTTCAGGGAAGTATATTATTGGGATAGTTATTTTACCATGCTTGGCCTACAGGTATCTAAAAGAGTGAACATTATACAAAACATGGTAGATAATTTCGCCTACCTGATTCATCGGGAAGGTTTTATTCCCAATGGTAACCGTACTTATTATCTTGGTCGTTCACAACCACCTTTTTTCGCTTTAATGGTATCCGTTTTAATAGAAGAAAAAGGGGAAGATACTCTGCTAAAATATCAATCACCGTTAGAAAAAGAATACGCTTTCTGGATGGATGGGGCAGAAACGCTTACAGCAACCAATCCTACCCATCGCCGTGTGGTGCTGATGCAAGATGGCAGTATTCTCAACCGTTATTGGGACAACCAGGATACACCAAGGCCCGAAGCATTTATAGAAGATACCCATATTGCCAAAAAATTAGGTAAAGAACCTGCTGTTATATACCGCCATATCCGGGCAGCTGCCGAATCTGGTTGGGATTTCAGCAGCCGCTGGTTTCGTGATGAAATGACGATGGAAACCATTCAAACAACTAATCTCATACCGGTTGACCTGAATTGTTTATTGCTTTTTATGGAAACAAT
>JAYTOS010000222.1:0-1218 GCA_043747705.1 Bacteroidota bacterium | reverse complement strand
TATTGATACCGGTATTTTCCAGGCAAAAACATTACAGACTTATTTCAGGGCTGATGGAAAACCGGGTTCCTTAAAAGCCGGTCTTGACCGTTTATGCCGCTATGCGGTAGATGCGGTGGAAGATGGATTTGAAGTAATTATTTTAACCGACCGTGCTATAGATTCTGATCATGCACCCATGCCTTCTTTATTGGCAACGGCAGCCGTGCACCACCACCTTATCAGGAAAGGCTATCGCGGGCAGGTAGGTATTATTGTAGAAGCAGGGGATGTTTGGGAAGTGCATCATTTCGCCTGCCTGCTTGGGTTTGGCGCAACAGCCATTAACCCGTATCTCGCATTATCTTCTATCCGCGATATGAAGATCAGTGATAAACTGCAAACAGAACTGGATGCGGATTGCCTGAAAAAGAATTACATAAAAGCAGTGAATGAAGGTTTGTTGAAAGTATTTTCCAAAATGGGTATCTCTACTTTACAATCTTACCAGGGTGCACAGATATTTGAGATCATCGGTTTGAATAAAACAGTGGTTGACCAATATTTTACCGGTGCCACCTCCCGCATACAGGGAATGGGGTTAGATGAGATTGCCAGAGAAACTTTATCCAAACACTTCTTCGCTTTCAGTAAAAAAGATATACCGGTTGACAGGTTACCGGTAGGTGGAATTTATCAATGGAAACGCAAAGGTGAATTTCATTTATTCAATCCCCAAACCATTCACCTGTTACAACACGCTACTAAAACGAACGATTACGAGACCTTTAAAAAGTATTCGAAAGTGGTTAACGACCAGGGTGAAAAAGCATGCACGCTCCGCAGCCTGTTCCGTTTTAAACGTAACCATCCTGCTGTTTCTATTGATGAAGTTGAACCGGCAGAAAATATTTATAAACGTTTTGCAACCGGAGCTATGTCGTTCGGCTCCATTTCATGGGAAGCACATACCACATTGGCTATTGCTATGAACCGTTTAGGTGGTAAAAGCAATACCGGTGAAGGCGGTGAAGATGAGATACGTTATGAAAAAATGGCCAATGGCGATTCTATGCGTTCTGCTATTAAGCAGGTGGCTTCTGCACGTTTTGGTGTTACCAGTTTTTATCTCACGGAAGCGAACGAGCTGCAAATTAAAATGGCTCAGGGTGCTAAACCCGGAGAAGGTGGCCAGTTGCCCGGTTACAAAGTAGATGACTGGATAGGTAAAACACGACA
>JAYTOS010000221.1:0-9092 GCA_043747705.1 Bacteroidota bacterium | reverse complement strand
TCTTCGCCGATCAAATTGGTAACCGGTACACGGCAATCGTTATACCGGATCTCTGCATGACTGGCCCAGCCCTCTCCGGCTTCACCAAAAACGGGAATATTGCGTATGAATGCAAAGCCCGGTGTATCGGTTGGCACGATAATCATACTTGCCCTTTGGTGTGGTGCTGCTTCCGGATTGGTTACTGCCATTACTATTGCAAATGCGGCACCATCGGCAGAAGAGGTAAACCATTTATGCCCGTTAATCACATACACATCACCATCGCGAACGGCGGTAGTGGCCATTCTTGTAGGATTGGATCCGGCGAACTCGGGCTCGGTCATAGAAAAACAACTCCTTATTTTTCCTTCGAGCAGGGGGTGCAAAAATTTTTCTTTGATTGATGCCGATGCAAACTTGCTGATGAGTTCTGTATTACCTATATCCGGTGGCTGGCAGTTAAAAGTGTATTGCCCATAATAAGGGGCCAATGATAATATTTCGCTCACCTGCCCGAACTCGCAAAGTGTTAACCCCATCCCGCCTTCATCTTTGGGTAATTGCAGGTTCCATAATCCCAGTGCTTTTACTTTTTCGCGTTTCTGCTGTAAAATTTTTTCGGTCTGCTTAAACGGGCGTGTGGTATGTTCTTTTTCTAACGGAATTAATTCTTCCATTACAAAAGCCTGTACTTTAGGCAGCAACTCTTTTAATCGTTCAGTAGCAAATATTGGTTCCATAATCAGGTATAAAATAATGATGCAATAATAAATTTATGTAATGATTTTTTACTTCGAAAATAAACCCGCTCTCTTTTTCTTTTGTCTTTCTTTTATTGAACATCCCTTTGTGTGGATAGAAGCTATTTATTTCAATAAGAGAAAAACGGAGAAAAAGAGGGTTTATGAAAGTTACAAAATATTAAATGGTAACTACATCGTTGACTTTATCTTATTGAATATTCTTTTGTGTTGGTAGAAGCTGTTTATTTCAATAAGAGAAAAACGAAGAAAAAGAGAAAAGGGGGTTTGTGAAAAGTACAAAATATTAAATGGTAATTCCTCCGTCGGCCGTAAAGATTGTTCCCGTGCAATAGCCTGATGCGTCTGATGCAAGAAATAAAGCAAGTCCGGCAATTTCTTCTACTGTGCCCATTCGTGCAATGGGCAACTGTTTTACAAATTGACTTAGCCATTTTTCGTTTTGCCAGAGTGCTTCGGAGAATTTTGTTTTGATAAGGCCGGGACAAATGGCATTGACACGGATATTATCTGCACCCCATTCTTTCGCGGTTACTTTGGTTAACATATTCAACGCGGCTTTAGAAACAGAATAAATGCCCAGTCCGGGATCGGGTGTTAGTCCTGCGATAGAACTGATATTGATCACACTGCCACCGCCCCGTTGTTTCATAATGGGATAGATGAGCTTACCTAATTCAAAAGGTGCTTTTACATTTACGTTCATGATCTTATCAAAAGCCCATTCTTCGCATTGCACTACCGGGCCATATACAGGGTTGGATGCCGCGTTGTTTACAAGTATATCTATGCTACCATGTAATGCAACCACTTCGTCAACTAAAATTTTGCAGGCCTCCCTGTCACCGGCATTAGCGGCAATGCCAGTGCATTGGCCACCTTCGGCCTGTATGCTTTCTGCTACTTTGTCTAATTCTTCCTGCTTGCGCGAGTTGATAACTACTTTAGCACCGCAGCCTGCATAATAACGGGCGATGGCCTCACCAATACCTTTACTGGCCCCCGTAATTAAAGCCACTTTTCCTTCGAGATTGAATATTTGATTAGCTGTCATTGTTATACTAAGATTTGCGTGTCGCTTATTTTGTGAGTGGTGAATGGTGAGTAGTGAGTGTTTGCCTAACTCACTACTGACTACTCACCACTCACCATTACATCTTCTTTATTGCCTTCCGCATCGCATACATAAATTGTTCTTTCACTTTTTTTCTAAACCAGGTGGGGGCGAGGCGTTTGAAAAGCCACATCTTTCTAGCATCTTTCGGAAGTATGATATAGAGTTCTTTCTTACCAGCCCTTGTCAAAATTTCCTGTGCCACGGTATCCGCTTCCAATCCTGATTTTTCAATGAACATCTGGGTGGCTTTTTTTATCAGCTCACCGCCTCGTGCATATTGGATCACATTGGTTTTGAAATAAGTGGGCTGTATACAGGATACGCTTATATTATGATCCATCAGTTCGCCATACAACGTTTCACTAATGGCTACTACGGCAGCTTTGGTCATATTATAAGCAGCCATCGTTGGCGCACAACCAATAGCTGCGGCGCTGGCAGTGTTAAGTATATGCCCGGATTTTTGTTTTTTCATAGCCGGAATAAAATGATGGCAACCGTATACAACCCCCATTTGATTAATGCCTACCATCCATTCATAGTTTTCGAGACTGTAGTCTTCAAAACCGCCACCATCGCCGACGCCGGCATTGTTGAATAAGAGGTCAATACCACCGGCTTTTGCCAAAAAATCTTCCGCTACCTGTTTATATTGATGCCTGTCAGATACATCTAAAGGAAAACATAGGGTTCTGCCGCCCAATTTTTCTATATCCTTCGCAGCAAGGGTTAATTCTTTTGTATTGATATCGGCCATGCCAAGGGTCCAGCCGTCTTTAGCCAATTCACAGCAAAATGCTTTTCCGAGTCCTGAGGCGGCACCGGTGATAAAAGCCCTTTTCTGGGGATGGGTTTGTGTGAGCTGGTACATAAAGTCTGTTTTGAGATAATGACCCGAATACCCCGAAATCTTAAACGTCGGGTATGTTTGGTTCATCAATTTACACAGCAAACCCGTCAAACTGCCGAATAGACCGAATTATTTCTGTACCCGAACCATTCATATATTAAGTAACGGCAGATATAAAATATTTCTATCTTTAGCCGCCTTTAAATCTTCAGCCTTTGAAACGTTTATATATTGCCTTTGTTGGATTGTTTCTGATAACCGCCTGTAAGAGCAAGCAAGAGCCTCCCAAACAAAATAATGGTCCGCAATCGGTAGTGGTAGACGTACTTATTGCGAGTGCAAAAACGATCAATACTTCCATAGAAGCCAACGGTACTGTTGTTGCTAATGAGTATTTGGAGTTACATACCGAAGTAAGCGGCCGCCTTACCTACCTGAATGTACCGGAAGGAAAAGAGATAAAACAGGGAACTGTAATAGCAAGGGTTAATGATGCCGATCTGCAGGCACAATTGAATAAAACGAAAGTAAGCCTGCAGCTGGCTGCCAAAACAGAAGAACGCCTTCGGAAATTACTGGCAGTTAATGGTGTAAACCAGGCCGATTATGATATTGCCCTGAATGCGGTAAATGGATATAAGGCAGATATGGTGTACACCCAATCGCTGATAGATAAAACGGTTGTAAAAGCGCCCTTTACCGGCGTTATTGGATTGAGACAGGTAAGTCCCGGCGCATACCTTACCCCTGCTGCTGTTATTTCTACCATGCAGCAACTGAATAAGATCAAAATTGATTTTACACTTCCCGAGGAATACAGCAGGCTGGTTAGAACAGGAAGTACAGTAGACGTAAAAGTAGATGAGAGCACACAAGCCATACGCAAAGCGGTGATTATTGCTACAGAACCACAGGTAAACCAAACAACAAGAAATTTAAAAGTACGTGCGGTTTTGCAGGATAGCAAAGTGAACCCCGGCGCGTATGTAAAAGTGTTTATCGCGGCCAAAGCCAACCAACAGAGTATCCTTGTTCCCACCAATGCAATTATTCCGGATGATAAGAATAAACAACTGGTGGTGGTAAAGAACGGGAAAGCGGTTTTTATCAATGTAGAAACCGGCGCAAGGCAGGCAGATAATATCGAAATAACCCGTGGGGTACAAACAGGTGATACAATAGTGGTAACCGGACTGTTATTTGCCAGGCCAAAATCGCAGTTAAAAATCCGCAAAGTAAAAACCCTTGAAGAGTTAGCTAATTGATGTTTGCAGATGCCCATTTCCTGATCGTACAAAACAGAACAGCCAGACAGCTATGAATATTTCTGAATTATCATTAAAGCGACCGGTATTAGCTACCGTAATGAACCTGCTGATCATCCTGTTTGGACTGGTAGGGTTTAGTTTTCTCGCTGTGAGGGATTATCCTGCCATTGATCCACCCATCATATCTATTAATACCAGTTATACAGGTGCCAATTCAGACATTATAGAAAGTCAGATCACCGAGCCTTTGGAAAAACAGGTGAATGGTATTCCGGGTATCCGTTCTATTTCCTCTTCCAGTTCTTTGGGTAACAGTAATATAACCGTTGAGTTTAACCTGGGTGTAGACCTGGAAGCTGCTGCCAGCGATGTGCGCGATAAAGTAGGCCAGGCACAAAGAAGCCTGCCACAGGATATTGATGCCCCACCGATTGTTTCTAAGGCTGATGCCAGCAGTGATTTTATCCTGGTATTGTCTGTACAGAGCCATTCAAAAAGCCTGTTGGAACTAAGTGATTATGCAGAGAATGTTTTGCAGCAGCAGCTCCAAACCATAAAAGATGTAAGTGCTGTAAACATATTCGGACAAAAACGTTACGCCATGCGTATCTGGCTGAATCCGGATAAAATGAGTGCGCATAATATAGCCTTTACCGATATCAGAACAGCTATCAACACAGAGAATATTGAATTGCCACCCGGAAAGATCTATGGTAACAATACCGAGCTGATTATTCGTGCATTGGGCAGATTAAAGAATGAAGATCAGTTCAAAAACCTTATCATCAAAGAAGACCCAACCGGAATTGTACGATTAGGTGATGTGGCCAAAATAGAGCTTGGTCCCGAACAATTAGAACAATCATGGAAAGTAAATGGGGTGAATGCAGTGGGTCTTGCGATAGTTCCCCAACCCGGTGCGAACAATGTAGAGATCGCTAATGAATTTAATAAACGCTTCGAACAGATAAAGAAATCAAATAAGGCGGATATTGAAATGAAAGTAATTCTTGATAATACCATCAATATCCGGAAATCGCTGGCCGAGGTGAAGGATACGCTTATCATTTCTTTCAGCCTTGTGGTATTAGTGATCTTCCTGTTCTTTCGTAACTGGCTTATTGCATTGCGTCCGTTAATAGATATCCCTATTTCATTGGTGGCTACTTTCTTTGTTATGTACGTTGCCGGGTTCTCCATTAATATCCTCACCCTGCTGGGCATTGTGCTGGCCACAGGATTGGTGGTGGATGACGGTATCGTGGTAACAGAAAATATCTTCCGGAAACTCGAAGAGGGCCTGCCTATTCGCAAAGCGGCGTTGGAAGGCAGTAAAGAAATTTTCTTCGCGGTAATTTCCACATCCATCACATTGGCGGTCGTGTTTTTGCCTGTGATATTTTTGGAAGGGTTCGTAGGAAGGTTATTTCGTGAGTTTGGGGTAACACTTGCGGTTGCGGTATTGATCTCTGCATTTGTTTCCTTAACTATTACACCCGTATTGAATGTGTACCTGAATACCAAGAATGCACATGAAGGTTGGTTTTACAAAAAAACAGAGCCGTTCTTTACCGGTATGGAAAGCGGGTATAAAAGACTGTTGCAGGGATTTATGAAAATACGCTGGGCAGCCTGGGTAATTGTATTGATCTGCGGAGCCATTATTGTAGCGGTGCTGGGAACATTGAAAAGTGAGATCGCGCCACTGGAAGACAGGAGCAGCGTTCGTTTTTCTGTAACAGCAGCGGAAGGAACCAGTTATAATTACATGCAGAAACTCACAGATAATATTGCCGATTTCCTGATCGACTCTGTTCCTGAAAAAGAATTCATACAAACCCGTACCCCCGCCGGTTTCGGGCCGGGTGGATCTGCCAATTCATCAGCGCCAAGGCTGGCATTGGTTGAGCCTGAATTTAGAAAAAGAAGCCAGAACGATATCGCCAATGACCTGCAGAAAAAACTGGGAAGGTTTAACGAGGCAAGGATATTTGCGATCCAGGAACAAACTATTTCTGTAGGATTAGGCTCACGTGGTTCTTTACCTATCCAGTTCATTTTACAGAACCAGGACCTGGCCAAGCTGAAAACCACGATCCCTAAATTTCTTGAAGAAGCCAGAAAAGATAAAACTTTCTCCAATGTAGATGTTAATCTTCGGTTCAATAAACCCGAAGTACAGCTTACCGTTGACCGGATGAAAGTGAAGGACCTCGGCCTATCTACTGCCGATGTAGTGGGTGCCATACAGTCTGCTTTTAGTGGCGGAAGGCTGGCTTATTTTATCATGAACGGTTTTCAATATTCTGTGATCGCACAGGTAGAAAGAGACAAAAGAAATAACCCAAATGATATCCGTAATATTTATGTGAGAAATAAAAACGGCGATAATATCCCGTTGGACGCGGTGGTGCATATTGAAGAGAGCAGCAATACGGCAACCCTTTATCACTTTAACCGTTACAAGGCGGCAACCATTTCTGCTTCGCTTGCGGAAGGTAAAACCATTGGTGACGGTATTAAAGCCATGCAGGGTGTTGCTAGTAAGATACTGGACGAAACGTATCAGACTTCACTAAACGGCGCTTCAAGGGATTATTCTGAAAGTTCTTCCAATATCGTGTTTGCTTTTGCCCTGGCACTAATGCTCATCTACCTGGTATTGGCCGCGCAGTTCGAAAGTTTCCTTGATCCGTTTATTATCATGTTAACCGTGCCTTTGGCTTTAGCGGGTGCCTTACTTAGTTTGTACCTGTTCAATCAAACACTGAATATCTTCTCTGAAATTGGTATGATCATGTTGATCGGGCTGGTTACCAAGAATGGCATCCTGATTGTTGAATTTGCCAACCAGAAACGGAAACTCGGCTTAGCCAAACGCGATGCGGTGGTAGAAGCAGCCACGCAAAGGCTGCGCCCTATTTTAATGACGAGCCTGGCTACTTCATTAGGTGCCCTGCCTATTGCCCTTAGTTTGGGTGCTGCATCTACCAGCCGTATTCCGCTGGGTATTGTGGTAGTGGGGGGGATCATGTTTTCTTTGGTACTTACTTTACTGGTAATTCCAGCTGTTTACACTTTTATATCGGGTAAGCATAAGGCAACTCAGATTGAAATAACTGAGTAGATGAGAAGTCTGGTGCTAAGGTTTTCATTTACTCCGAACTTCTAACTGTTCATTACTTTTGTAATCAAATACAATCTAATGAACCATCCCATTGCTGATATACGCCGAGATTATAAGTTAGAGTCATTGAATGAGGGAGATGTGGCTGCTGATCCCATTCAACAGTTCACTAGCTGGTGGGATGAAGCGATCAAAAGTGAGATTGATGAAGTAAATGCAATGACACTGGCTACTTCCACCAAAGATGGCTTTCCTTCTGCCCGTATTGTTTTGCTGAAAGGATACGATGAACGTGGCTTTGTATTTTTTACCAATTATGAAAGTGATAAAGGAAAAGAACTGGCTGCCAATCCACATGCGGCACTGGTATTTTTTTGGAAAGAACTGGAAAGACAGGTTCGTATTGAAGGCCTTGTTGAAAAGGTGAGCGCGGAAGAAAGCGATGCCTATTATCAATCACGTCCGGCAGGTAGCCGTATCGGTGCCTGGGCCTCACCACAAAGCGAAGTAATCAGTGATAGACAGACAATTGAAAAAAGTGTATTGGCTTACGGAGAAAAATTTGGTACCGGATTTATTCCCCGCCCTGCACATTGGGGTGGATACATTGTAAAACCCACATGCATCGAATTCTGGCAGGGCCGCAGCAGCAGGCTGCACGATAGGATCTTATATACCGTTTCGGATAATGGGAATTGGAAAAAAGAGAGACTTGCTCCGTAAATATTTTGGAATTTAGTGATAAAGTAAGCCGCAGATTATATTTTTAAACGAATAATCTGCGGCTTGTCTTTAAAATAAATTACTAACTTCCAAATCAATCTCACTTTCCCGCCACTTTATACCGTAACTGGTTACCATCTATCAATTCTTCATAATAAATATTGTCGGCAGACACATAATATTTCTTACTGTTGATCACAATCACTTTACAATCATTGGGTAATTTATCCATCACCTCCCCGATAGCAGGATTGCTATTATTGGTTACAGGTGGTTGTGTATAGGTTGCGGAGTTATTCTCTTTTTCTGTATTTAGTACACCGTGTTTACCGGATACTTTATACCAGATCTCACCATTCGGCTTAATAAACTCTTTAAAGTAGGAATCATTCAATTCAAAATATTTTTCTCCATCAATCACCATTGTCCTGGCATCGCGTGGAATGGAGGGTATTTCCGCACCAACAGGGGCCTGCACCACTTCATAATCATTGTAACTGTTGTTTCGCTGGTAAAAAATGCCATTAAAATAATAATACGCGTTACTGCCCCAACGTAAAGGCATATAACCTCTCGGCAAAATATTTATGTGTATACCAAATGGTGGTGCAGATACCTGGTAATAGCCACTGTAAGGCCTGTAAAAAAGTCCACTGGAATAATAGTAAGGATTACCACCAAAACTTAGTTGAAGAAAAGCACCCGGCAGGCTATAAAAACGCTGGCCGCCTGTTGGGTAGTACCGGGATGAATAGTAACGGTTATCCCTCCCGTGGCGCTGTGCCTGAAGGGTACCGGTAAAGGTTACTGCAATAATCATCCATAGGAACAGTTTATTTTGGGTAGTTTTCTTTTTCATGCCTGAGAATTAAATTTGTATAGAATAAGTTATCAGTAATAACCACTCAAATCTCATGCAAGGTTTTCAAAAAAAAGTATAAAATCGGCGAATGGGGTGGATTTTGGAACGAGGGGGCTTGTTAACAGACATGTTTCCATGTCTTCCTTCATTTTTACTAATTTCATAAATGCCTCAATATAGTTTTAACTACGTTTAACTTTTATAACCAAAACACCGACATAACCTATATGAGCAATTCTTTCTTAGATAACCGGAATTTACGCAATCTGCACCGCGACCTTGGCTATTTTTATGTTGGCCTGATCATCGCTTTTGCTATTTCGGGTATAGCTCAAAACTACCGCAAACAATGGAAACCCGACAGGTATGTGTATGATTTTAAAAAAATACAAACCGGCTTTC